>QZKU01000028.1 GCA_003598085.1 Candidatus Abyssobacteria bacterium SURF_5 | reverse complement strand
GCTACCGCACATTTGAAACCTTTTCGCTTGCCCTTTATCACGTGCTCGGAGACCTTCCTATGCCACAATTAACCCACAAATTCTTGTGAGGAGCTAAAATTATTATACACGAAAACCGGGAAATTTCAATAAGAATCGGATCGAAAAACACTAGATATGGTTGCTAATCGACTTTCGTTTACAATGTATAGCGAAGTGACAAATTTGTACGGGTAGATGAATCCCTTTTCCGGAAGATCAATTATTTATACATTGCACTTCGGAATCAACTCTGTTGCATTATGACCGGTCCATTGCTATGTGGGCAAGAGTTTGGGTTGCACGCCTTTCCTTGCGGCAGTTTGTGCAATCACCCGGACGGCGGCCGGTCCATTCAGCGGACACACGAATTCGCAGATGCCGCATCCGATGCATTCATCTTCGACAACCAGGGGGCGTCGAATAACGCGGGGACCTGCAGGAGTATTGACAGTGACATCGGAGAACTGGATTGCTTTTTTTGGCGTTGGGCAATGTTCCTCACAAACGGCGCAATTATAGTCGGTGGTCCATTGTTTTTCCTCAGTCCAATTCTGATATGCCACCCACGGAATGCAGCGGTTCTTGTCGAAATGAGCCAGGCCCATCTTCACAGCATGTTTTTGTTCGACAGACAGTTGAGGGATTGCGCCGGTCGGACATACAGAGCCGCAGAGTGTACAATTATATTCGCAGTAACCCACTCGCGGAACAAGTTTTGGAGTCCAAAGCGCCTCAAAGCCTCCTTCGAGCAGCGCCGGGTGCAGGGCATTCTTCAAGCACACCTTCATGCATTCGCCGCACCGGACGCATTGCTCCAGAAAGAGGTCCTCTTCTTGCACGCCGGGCGGGCGAATCAGCCATGGATAGAGAGAGCTGCGCTGGTAATTGAGCTTGATCAGGGGGACGACGGCTGCTCCGCTGACCGCGGCGGTGACGAAGGCGCGCCGTGTCAAGACGCCGCCGGATACGCGTTGCGGGGTTTTCGAGGAGAGGCCAAAACTTATGGCCCCTTCGGGACAAACAGACTCGCAGGTGAAACAGTAAACGCATTCACCCCGCACGATCTTCTTGCCGTTGTCGGTAATAGCGTCCGTCATGCACACGCGCTGGCATTTCAGACAACTTGTGCAATTATCGCTGACCCTGCGTCGCAAGAGAGGATATCGGCCTGCGAGCGCGAAAAGGGCGCCGAGGGGGCAAATGCTCCGACACCAGAAGCGGCGGTTAATCATTCCCAGGGCGGCGACGCCGAGGAAGATGGCGGCAAAAAGAATATGCGAGGAAAAAACCAGTTGCTGGAATGAGAGGACATATGTTCGCAGAGACTCTTCAACCGCGTACATGCCTGCATTGATTCCCGGCACGAGGTACAGAACATCCACCGTTCTCTCACCGAGGAAATTCACGTATGGCTGCAGGACCAAGGCATAGGTGCGCGTAATCAGGCTCAGCGGGTCGAACCATCCGGCAAGTTGTGCGCCAAAGAGGGCGCCAACCAGGATGCCCACAAGCAGCGCAAACTTCCATCTCCTGTGGGCAGGCTTTTTATCCGAAGCAGGATTTTTTTTAATTGAAAACAGTTTGTCGGTGATATCGAGGGTGGTCCCCATCGGGCAGACCCATCCGCAGAATGCGCGTCCGATCACCAGCGTGAGCAGCACTAGGATGAGCGCCGGCCAGAACGCAGTGATGAGAGTACGGGAGGCGAGCGAAGCCGACAATGCCAGCAGAGGACTCAGTCGGGGGAAAAGATCCACCGGATACAGGTCATTAAGCGGATATGAAGCGCGCGTCAGGAGGAATATGAAGAACGCGAGGAAAAGGAACTGAGATGAGCGTCTGATTTTTCTCATACTGCCGCTTGCTATGAAAGATTTATCTTCTGCTGAGCAACCTTCTGCAAGTCCATCTCGCCCAGACCAAGCTCGAATGCCCGCGGCACGAAGCCGACCTCCTGGGGTGTCAATCCGAAAATAGTTGTACAATATGCATCAACCGCGACCGGATCTATTCCCGCCACCAAAAGACCTTCCAAGCGGACGTCGGCTGCTGTTCCACTGGCAGGCCCTCGATCGGTAAGGATGCGGTATGCGTCCACAAGAGTAAGGTCGACGGCGGTCACGGTTGCAAAGTCAGCGAGGCGCTGATGGATTTCCGGATGCCAGGTTCCGCGGTTGCCGCCTGCGATACCCATCATGTTTTTCAGGCCAAGCGTCAGGCGCGAGTTGCCGTGATGCTTTGCGATCGGCATGTTAATCAAGACATCGGCTGAGGCGGCATCCTCATAAATCGTCCACTCCCGCATTGATATCCCTTTGGGGATGGAAATCGCGCGGAATTTTCGATCGAGCACATGGGTGATTGACGCGCCCGCTTCCCCGGCGGCTTTTGCGATTCCGCTCGAATCGTATGAGCGGCGAGCGTCATTGCAAGTTCGATCAAAGACCTTTACTGTTTTTGCGCCGGCTTTCTTGCATAAGGCCACGACGGCGGCCACAGCGGCGGGATTTGTCGTTGCCGCCTGCTCGGGGATCCGGTCCCATGCGATGTTGGGCTTCACGACAACCACATCGTTGGGTCTCACCAGCTTGTCGATGCCACCCAACGCTTCGAGCGCTGCTGTTACCATTTTTTTTGGATTTTCGCCGCGAACAATAATCAGTTCCGGCGACAACTGGTGCTCTCTCGGCAGTTTCGGCGCGAACGCAGCCGCCTTTCCGTTGCAACCAATAAGAGAACCGGCGGTCCAAGCGATGCCCGCGGTCCCCACCGATCCCAAAAACCCTCGGCGCGATACCTTGTGATTCATTGATCCCTCCATTTATCCGGCCGGAATGCAATGATTATACCATTTTTGCAGTCTGCTTGTGAAGGAGAAACGGCGGGATCTCACACAGAAATATGAATGAAAAAATCTCTTGAAGAGCGGCCCGGCTTCCGCCTTTCCTATGAAGGGATTTTGGAAAGCACGTTCTTCAGTTGCGCTAGAATGTCTTGCGGCAGTCGGATGCGAGTAGTTTTTGCATATTCGAGAGAATAATCCGCCGCTCGAGTGAGCACGTCGATTCTCACGTCCTGCTGGCGAACAAGGCGATTCAACTCGAACAGGTCCCCCCGCTCGAAGAGGTAGAATTTAGTCCGCACCTGTTCCGCAGCGGCTCCTTCTCCAAAGCTAAGCTTCAGTGAGGCGGTTTGTGTATTCATGTCGCATTCGGCCGACAAATCGATGGACGATTCATTGGCGTTTCTCGGGTCGTTCAACTTGACGATCAGCACGACCCGGTCCACCTGATCGAGCGTATGACAGATCTCGCTGCTCGAGAAGTAGTTGACCATCCATTGGGGAATGACAAAATTATCGCCCCCCGCTTCCAGTAACTCGCGATATTCATATCCTGGCGCGGGCGGTGCAGCCGG
Source organism: Candidatus Abyssobacteria bacterium SURF_5 (assembly GCA_003598085.1). Taxonomy (NCBI): domain Bacteria; kingdom Pseudomonadati; phylum Candidatus Hydrogenedentota; class Candidatus Abyssobacteria; species Candidatus Abyssobacteria bacterium SURF_5. The sequence goes on along the minus strand of QZKU01000028.1, from coordinate 25,570 downwards.
AGCGGGCCCGGAAGATTCAGGAATTCTGGATTCCGGCGGAGCGGGGGCGGCGTTCGCTTCCTGAAGTTTCGGCGCTTGGACCCTCTTCAGAACTCGTGGGCCGGCAGGCTCTCTTTTTGCTTCTACGGCTGCGATCGTGAGGGAATCGAGTTCGATTTTCGATTCGCGGAACAGGTACGCCAAGAACACGAAAGCAGCCAGAATGATGATCGCCAGAATGATTAAAGAACTCATGCGGAATTGTCCTCCGTACGAAAACTCAACTCACTTTTCTTCAGCCTCTTTGGAACCGTTAATGAGCATCTGCAGATTCAACTTTTCAAGAGTAGAATTAATCTGAGCTCCCGCTTCCTGAAAATTCTTTTTCAGGTTCTGTGAAACCGGGTCTTTTGCGGCGGCCGGAGCAAGCATGGTGGTGCCGGATACCGCCTCGATGACGTCGCGAACCGTAATTGTGGCCGGGTCCTTTGCCGGATAATATTCCTTGTCCTCGGTGAAGATGACGAGATTCTTTTGAGCAAGAAGATTCAGAATATCGCCCACCATATCCTGCGGAATACCGGCCTCTCTGAGCCGGTCAATGGTGTTTTCCCTGTTTTCGGCCGGAACGCGGAACAGCCTCGTGATCTCCGCCATTGCGCGGACGGAATAGAACTCCAGGTATTCGTGTCCGCTTGTTTTGTTGCTCTGGCGGTATTGAATCGCATAGGCGAGTTCGCTGCCGAACAGGACGATGACCCACGTGAGGAACAGCCACAGGAGAAAAACGGGAATCGTACCGAGCGACCCGTAGATCTGCGTGTACGAGGTCAAATTATTAATATACCAGTTGAACATTCCTTTTGCGATTTCCCAAAAAATGCCGGCCACGACAGCGGCAATGATTGCGGCATGGAAATGGACCTTTGTGTACGGGATGAATTGATAAGCGAACCAGAAGGCGATCACATTCAGCAGGTATGGCACAATCCAGGCAGGCACGATGCCTTCGCTCTCAGCAGTCAGCCGGGCAGCCACGTAAAAGGAAAGGGCGATCAGGATCGGAGTGAATGTCAGCACCGCCCATAGCGAAGTAAGCTTTCCGACGAACGGGCGCTTCTTTCTTACATGCCAGACGGCGTTAAACGTGCTTTCGATATTATTGAAAAGGAAAATAGCGGCGATAATGAGACCGAAGATGCCGAAGATGCCGAGCACTCCCACCTTGGTCGTATATTCGATAAGGTACTGCTGAATGATGTCAGTGCGCGCCGGTATGAAATTCCGGAAAATGAAATTCATGATTTTCTGTTCGATCTCCTGGAATGCCTCGAGCTTGGTAAGGACGAAAAAGGAGATGGCGGCGACGGGTACGAGGGCGAGCAACGTGGCAAAGGCGAGAGCGCTTGCGCGGAGGAGGCACTCATCGGCGAGAAACTCTTTAACGGTGCGGGCGGTCGTCCGGGAAATGATGAATAAAGGTCTGACGAAAAACGAGGACTTTGACCGTCCTCTGCTCCGGAAGAACTCGGCGATTTGTTTTTGAATTCTGCCGCGGGAAACCGTTTTGCGTTACCCCCTGCCAGTGTGCAAGTTAAATGCTCCCATTCCCAAAAATATAGCAGAGGCGGGCATATTTGTCAATTTAGCTTTTTCACCGCTGTTTACTGTTTTCAGAAGGAATTTGCGGCAGCGTCACGAGCTTGTTTTTCCAAACCGATAAACGGCGAGTCCAAGTATGCCGGCGCCGAGCAGCGCCAGAGCCAGCATCTGCGGCCACAGGATGTCGATGCCGACACCCTTCAGAAAGATGCCGCGGATGATCACGAGAAAATAGCGCAAGGGGTTGATATAGGTCAACCATTGGACCGGCAAGGGCATGTTGGCGATAGGGAACATAAAACCGGAGAGCAGGACAGCCGGAAAATAGAAGAAGAACGTCGTCATCATTGCCTGCTGCTGGGTGCCGCTTACTGTCGAGATAAACAAGCCGACGCCGAGCGTTGTGAGAAGAAAAAGCACGGCGGATATCAACAACAGAAACAGGTTCCCGCGGACGGGGACCTCGAACCAGAACACGGCTACCAGTGTCACCGCCAAAACATCGACAAGCCCGATCAATGCGAACGGGAGCATTTTGCCGATAATGAATTCCGGAGCCGAAAGCGGCGTCACAAGCAATTGTTCCATTGTCCCGATCTCCTTCTCTCGCACGATGGCCATGCTGGTGAGCATCAGTGTGATCAACATCACGATGATCGCTATTACACCGGGCACGTAAAATGCGCGGCTTTCAAGGTTCTCATTGAACCATGCCCTTGTCTCGACCTCAATGGGAGAGGCCGGCTGTGATCGCAGGGAAAGACGGTTCATGGTGACCTCACCCGAGAACCGGCGGGTGATCCGTGCGCTGTAATCCAGCAGGATGCCGGCGGTATTCGAATCAGTCCCATCAACGATGAACTGAACGGGAGCGGCGCGAGCGGCTCGAACATCGTTTTCAAATCCATGACGGATGACAAGTGCGGCCTGCACGCCTCCCCTGTCCATTAATCGATGAATTTCGCGCTCATCCTGTACATACCTGATGTCAAAGTAGCGCGATTCGGCAAACTTGGAGATATACTCGCGGCTGGCTATGGTGTCGTCGAAATCAAGCACCGCGGTCCTGGCCTCCCGAAGATCGGTGGTTACTGCATATCCGAACACGAGGACCTGGATGATGGGCATGAGGAAAATGACCCCCTTCATCCTCGGGTCTCGGAAGACCTGAATGAATTCCTTTTTGACCAGATGCTTTATGCGTTCCCACGTCATGCCGCTACCCCAGTTTCTTTTTCAACTTTAGTTTGCCGAGGGCAAGAATGCCGATCCCGAAGAGCAAGAGCAGGGCAGCCTGGAGCCAGAGAATCTCGAGGCCGATTCCCTTCAGGTAAATGCCTTTCAAGAGGCTGACGAAGTAGCGGGCGGGAACCAGGTGGGTGATGATTTGAACCGCCACCGGCATGTTGCTGATTGCGTACATGAAGCCGGACAGCAGGAACGAGGGCAGGAAGGTGAGCACCATCGCAAGCTGACTGGCCAATAGCTGACTTTTTGTAACGATGCTGATAAGCATCCCCAGACCCAGAGCGCCCGCAAGGAAAATCGCCGCCATCAAGAAAACGAAAGCCGCCGTGCCGCGCAACGGGACCTGGAACAGGAACTCGCCCATCAAGACTGCCAGCGCAACATCCAGCATCCCGATCGAAAAATAAGGAATCAATTTGCCGAGAATCAACTCCTCGGTCCTCACGGGAGTCGAGATTAGGCGCTCCATGCTGCCGCGCTCCCATTCCCTTGCAATGGTCAGCGATGTCATGAGGGCGGCGATTACCATCATAATGACCGCGATCAGCCCCGGGATAATGTAATTTCTCGATTCCAGATCGGGGTTGTACCAGGCACGCGGCCTGAAATCAACAGGAGGAGCGATTTTTCTTCCACCGAATTCAGAGAAGGCGGCGGCCACATCGCCTCCATAATCGAACAGAACGGCATCGGCGTAGCCGATGACTATGGTTGCGGTGTTCGAGTCGCTCCCGTCAACGATAAGCTGAACCGAGGTTTGGCGGCCGCTCTCGATCCCGATCGAGAAACCGGGCGGGATCACAAGCACGATCCCCGCTTTTCCGGAATCAATGTACCGCTCGAGTTCGGCATAGTCATCGATATAGTCTCTGATCGAGAAATAGCGCGAGCCCTGGAATCTGCTGACAAGCTCTCGACTGCTATGCGTTGAGTCCTGATCCCAAACGACCATCGGCACGTTATCAACGTCAAGGGTGAGCGCGTATCCGAAAAGCACGATCAGCAGCATAGGAATCGCTATTCCCATCGCGAGGCTCCTCGGATCGCGGATAACATGGATGAATTCTTTTCTGGCTATCGCGGCGACTCTCATCGTTCTCATCTGCCAACCTCCTGCTGAGGCGGGGCGCTGCGTGCGCCGGCTTCAATGAGAGAAACAAACACGTCCTCGAGCGAGGGCGAAATCTTCTCAATCCGTCTGACGGTAAAGCCGGACTGCGCGAGGCGCTTGCGGATATCCGCGGCTGCGGCTTCACCGTTATCCGCAACGATATGAATGCCTCCCCCGAACAGAGCGGCTTCTTTTATGGAAGGTGCTTTCTCGAGCACGGAGAGCGCTTCCTGCGGCTGATCGCACGACAGATCGAGCACGTCGCCGTTCATATAGTTCCGTTTGAGTTCGCCGGGCGAGCCGGAAGCGATGATCTCACCGCGATAAATAAGCGCCAATCGATTGCAGTATTCGGCTTCATCCATGTAATGAGTGGTTACGAAGACCGTGACGCGCTTCTCTGAGAGGTCGTATATCAGGTCCCAGAACCGGCGGCGGCTGATTGGGTCAACGCCCGAGGTTGGCTCGTCAAGAAACAGGATTGGTGGTTCATGCAGGATGGCGCAGCCCAATGCCAGCCGCTGTTTCCAGCCGCCTGAGAGCACGCCGGTTCTGCTGTTGCGATGTCGAGCAAGCCCCGCCATCTCGATCACCCATTCCTTGCGCGCCTTCTTCTTTGCCGGAGGGATTTTGTAGACGCCGCTGTAAAAGTCGATATTCTCCTCCACCGTAAGATCCTCATAGAGCGAGAATTTCTGGCTCATGTAACCGATGTGCGACTTGATGAGTGCTCTCTGAGTGAAAATGTCGAGGCCGGCGACAGTCCCCTCTCCGCCCGTTGCTTTCAGGATGCCGGTGAGTATTTTTATGGTAGTGGATTTTCCGGCCCCATTCGGCCCGAGAAATCCGAAGATCTCACCTTCCCTAACGTCGAAACTGATCCGGTTGACGGCGGTGAAATCGCCGAATCTTTTTTGCAAATCCTTCACCCGGACGGCTATATCGCTTCTCCCGTTCACCTATCACTCACCCGCTTCCCCGCAAGGATGGTGACGAACACGTCTTCCAACGACGGCTCGACGCGAAAAATTTCGTCTGTCGCTATTCCATGTTTATCGAGGACCGTGCGTGCGTGCGTCGCCGCCGATTCGAAATCGTCGGCAAGCAGATGAATGCGCTCGCCAAACAACTCGACCATTCCCATACCCCCATCCCGTCTGAGCACTTGCGCCGCGACGCGCGGCTGCGGCGCCCGAATCTCGACGAAATCGCCCTGAACAAGTCTTTTCAGTTCGTCAGGCGAACCGGAGGCCACGCTTTGCCCCTGATGCATGAGGACCAGCCGGTTGCAGCGTTCCGCCTCGTCCAGGTATGCGGTCGAAACCAGAATCGTGACGCCCTCCTTCCGCAACTGGTACAGGATGCGCCAGAAGTCGCGCCGCGAGACCGGATCAACTCCGTTTGTGGGTTCATCGAGAAAAAGCACTTTCGGAGTATGCACGAGCGAGCAGGCGAGCCCGAGCTTCTGCTTCATGCCTCCGGACAGATTCCCCGCCAGCCTCTTCGTAAACGGCCCGAGATTGCTGAATGCAAGCAACCGCTCAATCTTCTGCTTGCGCTCTCTGCGGGGCACCTCGTAGATATCGGCGTAAAAGGTGATGTTTTCCATCACGGTCAGGTCCGGATACAAATCAAAGCGCTGCCCCATATATCCGATAATCTCTTTGATCCGCTCCGCTTCTTCAGTTACGTGAAAACCGCCGACCCACGCGTCGCCGGAAGTCGGATCGAGGATCGACGCCAGCATCCGCAAAGTTGTCGTTTTGCCCGCGCCGTCCGGACCGACGAGCCCGAACAGTTCACCTTCTTCAACCGAAAATGTAAGGCCTTGGACGGCGGGGTTGCCGTTGAATTTTTTGCTGAGCGATTGCACTTTAATCGTTTCCATCCGTTACGCTCCGCCCAGCAGAATTTGCGCGTCTGCGGGCATTCCCGGCTTCAACTCGAGTCGAGGGTTCGAGATATCAATCTTTACCCGATAAACAAGCTTGACGCGCTGCTCCTGGGTCTGAATGTTTTTCGGAGTGAACTCTGCCTCGGAAGAGATAAAGGAAATCGTGCCATTATATACTTTGCCTGGATACGTATCGGCGGTCACCCGAACCGATTGTCCCGGCTTTACCCTTCCCAGATCGGTTTCATTGACGTATCCGCGAAGCCAAACGTTCTCCAGATCGCCCACGACGATGATCGGCGATCCCGCGTTCACGTACTCGCCTGGTTCGGCCTGCTCCGAAAGGACAATTCCGGTGAGAGGCGAGCGTAGATTTGTGTAGGCCAGCTTCGTTTCCCTTATGGCAAAAGCCTGCTCCGCCCGCTCGACGCGAGCGCGCGCCTGCTCGATCACTTCGATTCGCGGCCCTTTCTTTACCAGGTTGTACTGCTCGCGGGCTTCAACAAGGGCTGCCTGCGCCGCATCGATCTCCTCCTGCCGCGGCCCTTCTTCAACAAGCTGCATCTGCTCGACGCTTTCCTTAACCCGGGCTTCGGCCATCTCGTATGCGGTTTTGGCAGCGTCAAACTCTCTATCCGAAGAGATGCCATTCTCATAAAGGTATTCCTGGCGAGCGAAATCCGATTTAAGGCGAGCCGCCTCGGCGCGGGCGCGATCCACGACTGCCCGCGCCGCGGCTATCTCCTGCCTCCGTGATCCGGCAATCAACGCGGCCAGATTTGCCTCAGCCTTGTTAACGGCGGCTTCCGCCTTTGCTATCTCTTCCGGACGAGAACCGGCTTCAAGTTCGGCAAGAGCGGCTCGCGCGGAGGCTAGTTCAGCCCTGTACATGGCCGCCTCCTGCAACAACTCCGTTTGCTCGAGGCGAGCCACCGGTTGATCCCGTCCAATCATCTCCCCCTCGGACACCAGGCGCTCTTCAAGACGACCCGCTATTTTGAAGCTTGCGGCTATGTCGGTCGCCTCTATATTTCCCGAAATTCGGATCGCATTCTCTTCTTCTTCCCGAAACGGGATAAAGCTGATGGCAACGACGGAGCCAATTGACACCAGCACCAGCAATATCAGCACTCTTATTTTCTTCGTTCTCATGGGTCCCTCTTGTGAATACATATTCACTTCTTAACCAAAAACCAAAACCGGTTTAAGAAATCTGGAGCGTTCAATGAGCGTGGCCGCGATCCTTGGGCGCCGCCACATGATGGGCCGCTGCAGTCGCATCGTTATGAAGGCGTTCGGCGTAATGAACGAATTCCACATATGCCTTTACATATTCTCTTCCTGCGGCAACGCTCTCGCCCGCATGCTGCTTCGCCTCATGATCGCGATGGAATCGGTGACGAATGCCCTCGGCCGAATCCCGCTGTACCATGTTCAACAAACCGTCAACTTCTCCTGTTTCCAGCGCGCGGTCGGCTGCGGCGACGGCAGGCTCGAGTTCCTGTCCTGCCGGTTTAAGGCCGGTATACGGCTCTCCCTCGCTCGCACGGTGGACCCGCACCAGGGTCTCGAAAAAATACCTATCGGCGAGATCGCGCGCTTGGGGGGAAAGTTCCCGCACGGCAAGCGTCTGTTGAAAGGCCCCCCTGATTTCAGATTCCTGTTCCGGCGCCACCCATTTCAGCACCGGCGTCACGTCGCCCTTCTGCAGCGCCGCTTGAGCATCAATTACCACGGGGCCATCCATCGTGTCGCAATGAGCAAACCCGATGCTTGAGCGGATGAAAAGAAGACCGGCTGCGAGAAGACTCACATAGACAATTTGTAGCGGTTTCATTTTTTTCCTCCTTTTGCAGGGCCGCGGCCCTACCGGCCCGTCCGGACTATCATTTCGCTGAAGATATTCCACGCTTTTTCTGAATGTCGCGTCACATCGAACTCTCCGTCGCTCATGTTCCACAGGATCGCCGCCGGCTGAATCAGCCCCAGGAACATGATTGAAACGGTTTCCGGATTCAGCTCCGAACGAAAAACATTTTGCGCCTGCCCCTCGCGCACGATTTCCTCAATCTTGTGCAGATACCGGCGAATCATCCCGTACACCCGGGCTTTGCGGGCAGGTTTCCCACCAAACAGGTCCTCGGAAAAGATCACCCGCAACACGCCCTGGTTCTCGCGGATGAACTTGATGTGCAGTCGCAGGAGAAGCTGCAGGCGCTCGGGCGCGCTGGGCTGCTCGCGCCGCGCAACGTCCACATTCTCCAGCAGGCGCTGCTCGATCATGGCAAGGACGGCGTCAAGTACTTCGTCTTTTCCTCGAAAGTGCCGGTAAAGCGCCGAGGGTACCAAGCCGATTCGGCGGGCAATACGCGCGACATTTAATCCTTTGATCCCGTGCATGGCGATCACGCCGAGTGCGGCCTCGGCTATCTGCTCGCGCCTGATTTCTGTTTTCAGTTTTTCGGATGCCATAGAAGGCTTACCTCATGATGTGAATATCTATTCACATTATAACGCCAATACTCCAACATGTCAATAGACATTCTCGACTTTTTCGCCTTTTCATCTTGACAAATCGCGATTGACGAAGTATACTTTCATTAATGACTGAAGCTTCATTCATTTAAGCACAGCGCAAGCTGGTCGAAAAAAGGGGGGTACACCAGTGAAACGCGTCCTTCTCGCAACTCCAACCACGCCATACCCGCTGCAACCTTGGCATGACACGCCAACGGATATTATGCGCCAGCGGTTCTTCAAGGGCCAGGGGATCTTTACTTTTGAGGCGCACATGCATCTTATTGGTCCTTTCATCATTGCGCAGAATATTTCTGCGCCCGCCACCGTTCTCGATCATCCGACGGTCGAGAACTGGATCGAGGAGATAAAGAAGGGCTATGACATTGTCGGCATTTCAGCGTTGACACCCAGCTTTGAGGGAGTCATGGAGATGTGCCGGGTGGTCCGAAAATACTCGCCGAAGAGCGAGATCGTTCTGGGCGGATTCCTCGCGCAGAGCGTCGGGGCGTATTATCCGCAGGAGGAATGGAAAAAGCTTGCGGACCACCTGGTGCTCGGGGACGGCATCCGCTGGTTCAGGGAGCGTCTCGGCGATGATGTGAAGGCGCCGGTTCGCCAGCATTATTTGCCGCGCTGCGCGATGGGCAGTCCGTGGTGGATCGACCGCTGGCCTCCCGGCGATACAACGGCGATGATAGCTGCTCTCGGCTGCAATCGAGGATGCGATTTTTGCACGACCACGACTTTGTTTGGCGGACAACGCCACACAATGGTTAGTCCGCAGGAGTTAAAGAACGAGATCAAGATGTGGCAGAACCGGCTGCCGGGCACAAACATCATTATTTATGAAGAGGATCAGGACAAAAATTTTATCAACGAGGTGGGGCGCCTGCTCCGCGCGGATCCGGAGATTGATTTCTCGACGTTCAGCATCACCATCCTCATCAGTATCAATACGCTCTCGTTGTACAACGACCTTGATGAGATGGCCCACAACAACGTGAAGAGCATGTTTATTGGGCTGGAATCGAAGTTTGCTCCCGACCAAGGGTACGGCAAGCGTGCGGGCGACGCCAAACAGATCCTCCACAATTTGTATGCGCGTGGCATCGGCACAATGATCGGCTGGATGGCCGGATTCGATTTTCACACGCGCGAGATACTCGAGGAGGACTTCCAGTACCTGCTCGAGTGCGAGCCGACGGCGGCTCAGCTCACGCGGGTTACCCCCTACCCCGGCACTCCGCTCTACAAGCGCCTGAAGGAGGAAGGCCGGGTAAAACCGTTCAAGTGGGAAGACGTCAGCTTCTACGGCGGCGGCATGATCCACAAGCATCTGTACGAGCACGAGATCATGGAGTTCATCCGGCAGGGTGACGAGCGCCTGCTCCAGACGTGGGGCCCGACTCTTCTCCGGTTCCTCAAGGTTCATTTCAACGGCTATGAGCGGTATCGGAAGTACGACGACAAGCATTTCCGGCAGATCGCGGAGTTCCATCGCCAGAAGGCATTTCAAGGCTATGTGATGATCCCTGCCATGGAGCGGTTCGCCCCGAACGGACGCGTTCGCAAGATGGTGAAGGAGATGGAGCAGCGCTGGAAACAGCATTTCGGGGAGCCCTCGAGTTTCATGAGGACCCAGGCGAAATACACAGAGATGAAGGCGGCCTACGCATTTCTAAAAGACAAGGTCGATCCGGTCAACCGTCACATCCGCATTCCGCCCGCAAAGAGATACTACTTCTTTGGCAAAGACATCAAGGACGACGGCAGTCTTCCTTACGCAAAAGAGTATCTGAATGAAGACCCCAGGTACATTCGCGACATGAAGATACAGGACGCCGAAATGGCCCTGCTCGGCGTAGCCCATGCCGCCACGCAGGTGCTCGATTATCCTGAGTCGAAACTGCATGAGACGGTGTCCGATCTTCGGCGCGACGCTTCTTCGATCCTGAAGTCGCTGGCCGATCATCTCAGGCAGCCGAGAGTCGATGTGCCGGCAATGCTTTCGGAAGCGGGAGCCGGATTAACGGCACTGCTTGCGAAAGCCGTCGAGGCCGGCGAGGACCCGGAGAACGAGATCGATTTCAGCGTGCAGAATGCAAAGGAAAAACTGGCCGTGCTGCTCGATTATTATGCGCAAGGTTTGGAAGGAGGCAACGGCCTGAAAGAGCTGCTTACGCATCCGGCGGTGGCCGGTTTCGCAAAGGATATACTGGAAGCGGTAACGGCCGTCGTCTAGATTATCGAAGAAACGTTGGACGCCCGCGATTGAGGGCGTCCTTTTTTTATTTTGCGGAAGCAGGCTTTTCTTTTCCTCGCTCGGCCCTCCCCCACTCCAAGTGCGAGTTTATTTTCACATTTCAAAGGACCATGACGGGCGTATAGTATGGATTCTCGTTTTCTCGCGGGAACGGCAAAAAAGGGATTTTATATGAGTAATTTTGAAGAAAAGTTTTGGACAAATTGAAAGCAAATCCCATAATCTCGCAACAAACAACAGCCTTTTAAACCATGACCATGGTCAACGAGAAATGAATTTTGAAGCGATAATGCAGTTGTGTTTTCATGCGAATTGTGGGATAATAAAATAGATTTTCCGTCGAACTTTCTTCATTTAGCATGGAGTTTTCCGCGGGATGAGTGTTCAAAAGAACATACTCCGGGGCGCAGGGGCTATAGCAAGCCTGGTTATATTTGCGGCGGCTGTTTCGGTGCTGCGGCATGAGCTGGCGTCTTATAGCCTTATGGAGATAATCAACAATCTGGCGGCTTTCCCGGTCGCTCGAATTTTGTCAGCTTTGGGAGTTGCCGTCTTAAGCGTCGGCGGAGTAATGGCATATGATTTCCTGGCGCTGCGGTATCTCGAGCGTTCGGTGTCCCGGCTGAAGACCTTGATGGCCTCATTTCTTGCGTTCGCGATGAGCAACAATTTGGGCTGCTCCTTCATTGCGGGAAACTCTATGCGATATCGGCTTTATTCGGGATGGGGCTTATCTACTATCGAGATAGCCAAAATTGCTTTTTTCTGCCTTGTCAGTTCGGCGTTGGGGCTTTTCGCTTTAGCCGGCTTGATCCTCCTGATCAATCCCGAGATACTTGCCAGTCTGGTACCGTTTCCCTTCCAATACCTTCGGCCGCTGGGAATGGTCTTGATTTTGCTGCCGGTAACATACGTGGCGCTGAGCGGAGGAAGGAAGCGATGTTTCAGCATTTTCGGACGGGAGCTTGATCTGCCGCCGCTTCGGCTGTCGGTCGCGCAATTACTTTTCTCTCTGCTGAACTGGAGCACAGCCGCCGCAATCCTCTACCTGCTTCTGCCTCGTGCTGAGGGACTAACGTTTTTCGCGTTCTTGGCGATATTTGTTGTTTCTCAGGAGGCGGGGCTATTGAGTCAGGTGCCTGGCGGCCTTGGAGTTTTCGAATCGATCATGCTCGTTTTCCTGTCTCCATTCCTGGAAGGTTCGACCGTAGCAGAGGCTTTGGTAATTTATCGGATCATTTATTATGTGCTTCCTCTCAGCCTTGGCGTTGCGGTGCTTGCCACTCAGGAGGTTTATCGGAAAAGGGAGCAGATTAGATGGATTCAGCATACGGCCTCGACCAAGCTGCTGAAGGGATGTGCGGTTGCGGCCGGTCGTTTGCAGGGAGCGCGCCTGCCGATTCCGTCACCGTCTGGAATACCCGCGCCAGTGCGTCCATTTGTCTTGCGTGATGTCCTGTCCACATCGTTGACGAGGCGGTATGCCAGCAACATTTTGTTAATTGTTTTTGGCGGGTTCCTTCTCTTCTTCAGTGCTGTTCCTACTCTTGAGGGACCTCTAGGGGTCCTGCACAGCAACATTCCCCTGCCGTTGCTGAGCGTCTCTCAGTTTATGCTCGGGCTGGTGAGCATCGGACTGCTCCTTCTTGCATTCGGGATGAATAAACGTCAGGATGCCGCGTATGTGGTAACACTGGCTCTGCTCGCGACCGCCCTTGCTTTCTCGCTTTTCAGCGGCGAGCATGCCGGAAGGGCCGTGGCGGTTTCCATTGCAATGGGAATGGTTTTGCCTTCTCGCCGCCACTTCCACAAGCAAACTTCCTTTGGCAGCCGAACCCTGAGTTGGGGACCGTGTGTTGCGGTCTTCGCAGTTTTCATCTGTTCATTTATCTAGTCGTTCCCGCCGTTGATCAGAACTTATATCTGCCCTGAGCAATTTCCTCATGGATTTGCTTCGTCAGCGGCTGAAAAGCATGCGAGCCCGGGAGCAGCACATAGAGCGGGTCACTTATTCTTTCGGGATCGAATCCTTCTTTCTTGGCGTCCACCTTTTTTATTTTGTGTGTCGGCGTATATTCGAAGTCGGTTTTGAAGCGCAGGAAAAGTGGAACGGCATAGGCCGGCAAAGCTTTGCGGAAATGCACCGCCAGTCGTTCGAAATCGAACGACTCCACTTCGGTTCGCGGGATGAGGGCCAGCATGCCGGCGCGGCCGTCGCCGCCCGGCATGGCGACCCCGTAGCACGATGACATGGCGATATGAGGAAATGTGTCAGCGATTTTCTCGACTTCGGTGGTGGACACATTCTCTCCCTTCCAACGGAACGTATCTCCCAGCCGGTCGACAAATTGAATGTGCTTAAAGCCGATATTCCGCACCATATCTCCCGTATTGAACCAGACATCTCCCCTTTCAAAAACATCCCGGAATATCTTGGCCTCGGTCGCATCCTTGCTCGTATAACCGGCAAACGGTGAAAACTCCGTTATTTTGCCGAGTAAAAGCCCCGATTCTCCCTTCGCCACCTCTTGCATGAATCCGTTGTGATCGCGCGCCGGCTCGTCCACATCCACATCATACTTCACAATGGCAAAGGGCATGACACAGGTTCCGACCGTGCAGTCGAAGTTCAGCATGTTGATAAAGAAAAGGTTCGATTCGGCCGCGCCATAGATCTCGTAAACTTTCGAGATGTTGAAGCGGCGCTTGAACTCTTTCCAGATATCCGGCCGCAGGCCGTTTCCGATGATGGTCCGCAACGAGTGCCGCCGGTCGTCTGCTTTTGGAGGCTGATTGAACAGGTAACGGCAACACTCGCCGACGTAGCAGAAGATGGTGACATTGAATTTACGAACATCGTCCCAGAACCTGCTTGCGCTGAATTTGCTGCGGATTGCGAGGGCCGCCCCATTTACAAACACGCACGGCCAGCTCAAAGCAAGGGCATTCGTGTGAAAGAACGGCAGTGGGACGTACATCGTATCATGCGGCTGAATATTCAGCACTATTTTGCCGTTAAAATACATCCCGCTGATAACGCGCCTGTGGGTGATTACCGCCGCTTTCGGCATGCCGCCGGTCGTTCCCGAGGTAAAGACATACGCGAGGGTATCGGCGGATTTCACACTGGCAGTGGTCGGCGGATTTTCGGCGGGAGAATCCTTCATGGCGTCCGCCAGGTTGATAAAGCCGTGTGGAGCGGCTTCGTCCTCCGGTCTTCGACAAAGTATAACTTTTGACTTGCATCCAGTTTCAGGCTCGATTTGATCTCGAGGAAAGCTCCAATGACCTCTTCACCCACCATGAAGGCCTTCGCCGGATTCACCGTCAGGCAATGCCGAAGCGAGTCCGAGCGGAGATTGGTGTTTATCATACAATTTATCGCGCCAATTTTTGCGATCGCGCTGTAAACAATGACTAATGCGGGCCGGTTCTCAAGAAAAAGAGCGACGATGTCGCCTTTGCGCAGTCCCTGCGATAGAAGATAGTTTGCACAGCGATTGACGGCTTCATTGTACTCGCGATACGTGAGAACCGCTTCGTCGGATTTTACGGCCACATTCGAGGGAAATTTGGCCGCGTTCTCCTCAAGCAAGAGCCCCCACGATTCACGGTTCTCGGCGCCGATCCTCTTGATGTGTTTGATCGTCTGCAAGATCTTGGGAAGCCGCGGCAACATCCGCGCCTGAGCCCGAGCATACTGCGAGAGCGTAATCAGTTGCCTGTCGGAGAACGAAGCGTTGTCCATCTTAATCTCCTGTACGAATCGCCCCATCGTGAACGGATTCGGTCCCCATCCGCAATTCGTCAAGCTATTTCTGGGATAGTAGTGTTTGCAATGCGATCAAGCGAGGGTAGAATATCATTTCTTAAAAAAGATGTCTAATGGACCGCGACGGCTTAAACACCATTAAAAACGAGTTTCACAGAATCTGTGAAATGTAGAAGACGCTCGGGTGTTATATTTTCTTGCATGAAGAACGCAGAAGTAGTACATTAATGCCAAAAGGTCAACCGTCAAATTTCGGGAATCGATTCATGAAAATTCGAGATAACGCCAGCGAAAGAATCAAGCGGATACGGAAGAGATATCTCGATGGGATAGCATGGATTTCTATCGAGCGCGCCAAGTATTACACCGAGAGTTGGCGCGAAACGGAAAAGGCAGGTTTGCCACTCGATATCCGCGTTGCGCTCGCGATGAAAAACGTGTTTAAGAAGATGACCCACTACGTGGATCCGGACGACCGCCTCGCCGGCGCGTGGACGGAGTTTTTCCTCGGGACACCGATCGACATCGAGCGGGGCTTGTTCAACAATGTGCTTCGCGTCGAGCTCGACAGGCTCGCCATGCTGGCGCATCAGGTGAAGACGAACGCGCGCTTCGCCGCATTCATGCTGCGAAAACACGGGCCGCTGGGTTTTTACCACACCCTGCGCGAGACCCGCGCGGTCGGCGCTGCAATGCCGAGTATCGGACTCAAAACGATGGACGAGCGGAAGATCAACCCGTACTCGATCCGGCCGCAGGACAAGGAGTACCTGCTGAAGGAACTGCTGCCGTACTGGAAGGACCGCGACATCGCTTCGCGCCTGGCGCGGGAGACTGACCGGGCCGGCCTGTTTTCGGGCGATATGAAAGCATTCGCCGCCGCTCTGCCCGCCACGACTTCGAGGATGTATACGTTTGTCTCCACCGGCGCGGTCGTCGGCACGTATCAGGGCCATCTCGTGCTCGATTACGAGCAGGCGCTTCGGCGGGGTCTTCTCGCGATGCGCGAGGACGCGCGACAGGCGGCCTCTGAGAATCGGCTCACCGAGCAGGAAAAGAATTTTCAGCAATCGGTCGAGATCGCGTTCGACGGCGTCATTATGTTTGCACAACGGTTAACCCAAAAGATCGAAGAGGATATTGGAAACGTTGTCGATCCGGAGTGGAAGGCAGTGCTATCAGAAATGCTGGAAGTGTGCAGCAGGGTGCCGCTCAATCCGGCGACAAGTCTTCGGGAGGCGATCCAGTCGTTCTGGACGGTAAAGGTTGCCACGGAACTGGCCAACATCACGAACGTGCATTCAGCCGGGCGGCTCGACCAGGTGTTCTTCCCGTACTACCGGAGCGACCTGGAGGCGGGCCTGATCACGCCCGCGGAGGCGCGCGAACTGTTCGAAGAATTGCTTCTCAAGATCATGACGCACAACATGCGGCCGGAATCGAACTTCATCGGCGACTTTTACCAGAGGTACGAGGGCTCGGCGCCGGTAACGCTTGGCGGGCTGAAGCGCGATGGAACTGATGCCACGAACGATTTGACGTATCTGTTCATCGAGGCTGCCGACCGCTCGAAGAGCGCAGTCAATGTTGTCGTCCGCTTCCATAAAAATTCGCCCGAAGAATTGTATCTGGCGGTCGCGGACGTGCTCTATCACGGCACGTCGAGCGTTTCGCTCATGAACGACGATATCTGTGTCGACGCCATGAGGCGGCGCGGATTCAGCCTCGAGGATGCAAATGATTACTCCATCACCGGGTGCGTGGACCTGCTCGCCTCGGGAAAGACCGGCGGCATCGGGTTTGCCGCCATCCTTCTGAGCCGTGTGCTCGATATCACGCTCCGCAACGGCGATTCGCGCACGCTGGTGGGCACGGTGAAAGACGCCGGAATCAAGACCGGCGACCCTGACGGTTTCGCCTCATTCGATCAGTTAGTGGATGCGTTTGTCGCACAGGCCGCGAACATGATCAAGGTGATCGTTGACGCCTCGAATTTCCGCGACCGGTTTTTCGCGGAGAACCTGCCCGCGCCGTACATATCCGCCTTTATGCAGGGCTGCCTCGAAAACAGGAAAGATGTCACCCGCGGCGGCGCAGTGTATGATCTGTCCGGCATCCTGTTCATGAACAGCATTGCCAATGTGATCGATTCGCTACACGTCATTAAGAAGCTCGTTTTTGAGGAGAAGCGATTCACCTTCGCCGAATTGCTGCGGGCGATCGACTTGAACTTTGCCGGCTACGAAGATATTCACCGGATGATCAAGTCGGTCGAAGGCAAATGGGGGAACGGAAACGCGGAGTCGGATGAGCTTGCGCGACAGGTGACGACGCGCCTGTTCGAAGAGACTTACAAACATCGCAGTTACAAAAACGGGGCTTTCGTCCCTTTCATCAACAGCATGACGTCGCACACTTACGACGGCCGCATCTCGATAGCCACGCCCGACGGCCGGAAAGCGGCCATGCCGTTTGCCGCAAGCTGCAATCCATACAATGTGGATAGATGCGGGCCGACCGGTGTTTTGCGCTCGGTCGCGCGGCTGGATTTCAAGCATATCCTCGGGTGCGCGGTAAACGTCAGGCTCCATCCTTCCGCCATCGGCAAGGGCGAGGAAAGCCGCCGCAAATGGGCAGCGCTCGTGCGCACATATTTTGGACTTGGCGGCATGCAGATACAGCCGACGGTCGCTTCGACCGAAATGCTTCGCGAAGCGCAACAGAATCCCGAGGAATACCGCAGTCTCATCGTGAAGGTCGGCGGATACAGCACCTATTTCGTCGATCTCGGCAAAGAAATCCAGAACGAGATAATCGCTCGTTCGGAGCACGGCGGTGGATGACAAGATCCTCTATCGGCATATTTCACACGTCTTGACAGGGGCAGAGCCGCAATCAGATCCCCCCTCACCCAAACCCTCTCCCTCAAGGGAGAGGGATCAGGCGCAAATATGAGAACAATCGGCTGCAACTGAAAACCTACGGGTTCTTGTATCCTCTCCCTGAGGGAGAGGACTAAGGTGAGGGGGAAAGAACTGGCATATTCATGATTAGAAAAGCTAATATCAAGAATCACGACAAACATCTGACAGAAGAGATGACAGGCATTGTTTTCGACATACAGTACTATGCCATCTATGACGGGCCCGGTATCCGCACGTGCATTTTTCTGAAAGGCTGTCCTTTGAGATGCGCCTGGTGCCAGAATCCGGAGTCGCAGGACCCTAACCCGCAGATGTCGTGGTTCGCCGAGCGGTGCGCGCGCTGCCAGCGGTGCATCGAATCGTGTCCGTCAGGCGCGCTAAGTATGAAAAATAACTCCATAATTCGAGACCATGACCGCTGCACTGCGTGCGGCGCGTGCGAGCAGACGTGCGCCAATGGTGCGATGGAACGAATCGGAAAAAGCCTGTCGGCAGGCCAGGTAGTGGAAATGGCGGCTGCCGATAATGCCTTCTATACGGCCTCGGGGGGAGGCGTTACCTTCTCGGGCGGCGAGCCCACGTTCCAGCCTGAATTCCTCCGAGCGCTCCTTGAACAGTCGAGAAAAGAGAATATTCATACCGCTCTCGAAACCTGCGGTCATTTCTCGCCGAAATTTCTGCCAGACCTGCTTGAACTGGTGGACCTGTTTCTTTTCGACATCAAGCACGTCGACAGCAGCATTCATGAAAGATTAATCGGCGCACCGAATCAGCAAATACTGGAAAATTTCTCTCGTATTCTTTCTTTCGCAGGGACGGAGAGAATAATTCCTCGGATCCCGCTCATTCCCGGCTTCAACGTGGATTCAGATTCGATCTCCCAGTTCATCGAGTACTTCGATCGGGTCAACTTTCGTGGCCAGGTCCACCTCATGCCTTACAACAGGCTGGCAAAAACGAAATGGGAAAAAATCGGAAAGGGTGCTTTATACCGGGATATGGGGGCGCTGAGCGACGAGATGTTGAACACGACCATTCAACGTTTCGAAGATTGCGGATTTGCGGTTATCTGCAACTCATAAAGATCAAGCCTCCCACTTAATACTCGCCTCTCAATTTCAGTCTCTTCGAAAGCTGGCATACGTCTATATGACAACAACCATCAGTGGATCCGAATCGGGATTTGCCCGGGGATGGTTGCTTTCCGCGCAAAACGAATGGTATTATGGCGAGCGACCTTTTGATCAAAGTGGGGTGAAGAGGCATAGGCGTGATGCAGAGAAGATGAAACCTGCATCTGTAGCAGAAAAACAATAGATATCAGGCAACATGAAGGGAGCGAGTAATGGCTGCAAGAGAAGTCGTGTTTGTTGACGGTGTGCGCACCGCCTTTGGTCGCATGGGCGGAACGATCCGGGATATTTTCGCGTCCAAGCTGGCCGGTATCGGCATTAAAGGCCTGCTCGACAAAACGAAAATCGTCGAAAAAGCTCATGTGGATTGTGTGTTCCTCGGGTCGGCTGCCGGTTGTTCGCATTCAAATAATCCCGCGCGTTGGGCGACGCTTTATTCCGGCCTTGATTACAAGACCTCTGCCTCGTACGTCGAAATGCAGTGCGGGTCCGGCATTGATTGCATAAACCACGCGGCTTGGAAAATTCTGGCGAACCACGCCGACGTCGTCATTGCCGGCGGCATGGAATCTTACTCGCAGATGGTAGCCAAGTTTTCCATGGCGGTCCAGCCCTATCGCCTGAATGCGCCCATGCCCATCCGGCAAGGGCTTTCTCCGGTTCCCGAAGAATGCATCGGAATGGGCGAGACGGCCGAGAATCTGCAGGTTACGTACAAGATTCCGCGTGAGGCCTCGGATGAATTCGCGTATAACAGTCAGATGCGCGCAAAGGCCGCAATGGAGGCCGGCTATTTCGATGAGGAGATCGTTCCCGTCGTCATTCCGGGGACCAGAAAGAGTCCCGATATAATTTTCAACGTGGACGAACATCCACGCCCGGATACTACGCTCGCGGGACTGGCGAAGCTCCCGCCCGCCTTCAGGAAGGACGGCACCGTAACCGCCGGTAACGCCTCCGGCCGCAATGACGGCTCCGCCTTTGTGCTGATGATGACCGCCGAAAAAGCCAAAGAGCTTGGCTACGAGCCGATGGCGAAGTGGATTTGCGGGTACGACTATGGCGTCGATCCGAAAATCATGGGCATCGCCCCCGGCTATGCGATGCCAATGGCTATCAAGCGCGCGGGACTGAAGCTGTCGGATATGGATGTCATGGAATGCAATGAAGCTTTTGCCGTTCAGAATCTCGCAGTCATCAAGGAAGTCGAAAGCCAGACCGGCGAAAAAGTTGACATGAAGAAGTGGAATCCGAACGGCGGCGCTATCGCATTCGGACATCCAAATGGCGCTTCCGGTCCGCGGATCGGCATGTTCACCATGCGTGAGTTGATCCGTCGCGGCGGAAGATACGGCATCTTCGCGTCATGCTGCGGCGGAGGACTCGGAGTGGCGACTGTTATAGAGAACCTGAAAATGTGATTCAATAACTGCTGGCTGCCTTTTTTCACAAATTCTAGAGGACACGAAGCGCAATGATGAATCCCATATGTAAGATGCTCGGATCAAAACATCCCATCATTCAAGGAGCGATGGCGAACATATCCAATCCGGAATTGGTGGCGGCGGTTTCCGAGGCCGGCGGATACGGATTGCTCGCAAGCGGCTCCGTTTCAGGAATTGATGAACTGCAGGAGCAGATGGAGTCCGTACGAAAACTGACAAGCAAACCATTTGGCGTGAACCTGATGGCAAGGAATCCCAAATCGAAGGAGTATGTCGACGTCATCGCCGATTTTGGCATCCGGGCGGTGACAACCTCGGCCGGTTCTCCAAATGAGCTGGCGCCTCTTCTCCGCGGCCGGGGAATCAAGATGATACATGTTGTGCCGAATGCCGCACTTGCAAAGAAGGCGGAAGCCGCCGGCGCCGACGCCGTGGTCGCCGAGGGAATGGAATCCGGCGGACTGCAGGGCAACAACGGCGTTACCACCATGGTGCTCATACCGGCAGTCGTGGACGCGGTCAAGATTCCTGTAGTTGCCGCCGGCGGAATAGCGGACAGGCGAGGCTATCGCGCAGCTTTTGCGCTGGGGGCACAGGGGGTACAGGTAGGAACCGCATTCATGACTTCGAGAGAGTGCATCATCCAGGAATCCTTCAAACACTTGATGATTCGGTCGCTTGAAACCGACACAGCGCTAGTGGGAAGAGGACGCGTATTCAGCCGGGCGATCCGCACGCCGTATGTTGCGAATCTGTTGGGAGAAGAATACAAGGGAGACCTGCACGATATCGCCAAAGAAGGCGAAGTCTCCAACGTGATGATTTCGGCCGGGCAATGCGTCGGCCTTCTCAAGCGGATCAGAAGTGTAAAGGAAATCATCGAAGAAATGGTTGCATGATCCGGATTGCTGGCCGGGACGCGTTAAGTAAGCACCTGCAATTACACTATGGAGATATCTGATGCCGGAATTTTTTGACGTATTGTATGGGCGCCGGTCGATTCGTTTGTATAAAGATGAGCCGCTGTCGAGAGAGACGATTGAGGCCTTATTAATCGATGCCACCCAGGCGGCCACGGCCAGCAACCTGCAGCCGTGGGAATTTGTCATAGTGACCGATAAAGCTTTCATGAAGAAAATATCGGACAGTTGCAAGCGTAAAATGCTCAGGATTCTCGAGGCCGATCCGGACAACTATCTTAAACGCTACGAAGCGTCCCTGAGAAATCTGGATCTGAATATCTTTTATAATGCGCCGTGCGTAATATACATAGTGGCTCCGCGCTCGGCGCCGCTTGCCACCTTTGATTGCTCGATGGCGGCGGGGAACCTGATGCTTTCGGCCCGCGCGCGCGGTTTCGGAAGCTGCTGGATCGGACTCGGGGCTGATCCGGATGACGATGTGCGGGAACAGCTGGATATTCCAAAAGATTACCGCATTGTTGCTCCAATTGTTGTTGGAACGCCTGATCACGAGCCGCAAGCACCGCCAAGGAAAGCGCCGGCAATCAGAAAAGTCATAGATTAACCAGAAGGGAGCAGGATGAAATAAATGGAAAGATGCCGTGCAAGGGATTATGGTTTGGAATTTGGCGACCTGCCTGTCGGCACACAAAACGCGATTACCGATGTTCCGGGAGTCAAAGTGGGACATTGCTCGACTTGGAAGGGTGACGGCGAATTGCATATTGGGCACGGGCCAATCCGCACCGGCATCACCGCGATTGTTCCGGCGCCGGACGACCTGTTCACTTCTAAAGTGCAGGCGGCTGTTCATTTCATCAACGGGTTCGGTAAGAGCATGGGGTTAATGCAAATTGCCGAAGTCGGCACAATCGAGACACCGATCCTCATAACGAATACTCTGAACGTGGGGAGGGTTGCTGATGGGCTCCTCGATTACCTTATCCGGGACAAGGGGCTGAGGGCACCGTCAATCAATCCAGTGGTGCTCGAATGCAACGATTATTTTCTGAGCGACATATGGGGCCGGCATCTGGCGAAGGCCGAAGTGGTGGAGGCTCTGGAGAGTGCTGCCGGCGGACGCGTTCAGGAAGGTTCTATTGGTGCGGGTACCGGAACAGCGGCTTACGGTTACAAGGGCGGAGTTGGCACTTCGTCGCGGCTGATCTCATTTGAAAAGAACAGATTTGTGCTCGGTGCTTTAGTTGTGACCAACATGGGCAGGAAAGAGCAATTGGTGATAAAGGGTGTGCCGGCGGGAAAGCTGCTCCAGGAGTATGATCCTCCGCGCGAGCTGGGAGGTTCAATCATTTTTATTCTGGCCACCGACGCGCCGCTATCGGTAAACCAACTGCGCCGCCTGGCGGTTCGGGCTACGCATGGGCTCGCCCGGACTGGCGCTTCTTCGAACCACACCAGCGGAGACGTCGTGGTGGCTTTTTCAACGGCACGCCGGATTCCCGCGGCGGCCGATCAACCGGTTATTACTCTTCCTGAGCTGGTCGAACAGACCTTCATCGATTCTTTCTTTATAGCCGCCGCGGATGCGGTCGAGGAAGCAATCCTGAACGCGATGTTCATGGCCGAAACGGTGATAGGCCGCGACGGCAATACTCTCCAAGCGCTCCCGCTCAGGAAGGTGCGCGAATTGCTGCAAGCCCGCGGCGTTATCAATTAGGCAACATCCGCCTTATCAAGCCGGCCGGAAGCAATCGCCCCCACCTCGAACTGTTCCTTTGCTTTCGCCATGTGAATGCAATAGGCGCCGAGGAGCGTCATCGCGATCAGCAAGATGAACCCGCCCGTGTAGGAGCCGCTCGAATCATACATATAGCCGACGATCACCGGCCCAATGGCGGCGCCGAGAATCGAGAACAACGTCGCCAATCCGAAGATTGAGCCAAAGCTCCGCAGGCCATGACAGTCGGCTGTGACCAGCGGGGTGAGCGTGAGCGGTGCGCCCTGCGGGAATCCGAAAACAAAGACGAATAACAGGACCACCCATACGGGGGAAGCAAACAGTAGGATTCCGATGCCGATAGCGGTCATGACGGCGCTGAACGTGAATGTCTGTCGTGCTCCCCATCGGTCGGCGCAAAAGCCGGAGGCTACCTTGCCAAGCGTCATGAACCCCATCGATAACCCGTAAGCTGTCGCCGCGAAGAGAGGAGAATGCCCTACGTCGGTAAGAAAAGGAATGCAGTGGACCCCGATGGAATTCGCCATTCCCGTAGTCAAGAGCATGTTGGCGGCAATGAACCAGAACGAGGCAGTCCCTATCGCCTGCTTGAGCGTATGTCCTGTCAACGGCTGGTCGGACGCCGCATGGGAGGGCTTGCCGTCGGGCAAGAGGTTCATCTCAGACGGGCGCGTGCGAATGATAAACAGGACGAGCGGGATGGATGACAGCATCACAACGATTCCGAGAATGAGGTAGGAATCGCGCCACCCGAATTTCTGCAAGAGGAGCGCATTTATGGGATTCATTATCATTCCGCCGGCGCTTGTTCCCATGAACGCCGTACCCATTGCGATGCCGCGCTTCTGGTTGAACCAGTTGGCGATTACCAGGGATACCGGAATAGTAGTGGCGGCGGAAAGTCCAAGTCCTATAAGAATGAACAGCAGATAAAAATGCCAGATCATGGTTGCCCAACAAAGAACAACCATTCCCAATCCGCAGCAGAGACAGCCGGAAAGCATCGTCTTCGGCGCTCCGAAGCGGTCGATCATTCTCCCCACAAAAGGAGCCCCAAAGGCCATCGCGAGCGCCCCAGCTGCAAGCGCCATGCTGAATTCGCCGCGACCCCAGCCCATGCCCTCGGAAACCGGCTTCACGAACACTCCGAATGTGTTAATGATTACGCCGTGCAAGGAGAATAGAATCACGAAACATGCGGCAACGACGAACCAGCCGTAGAAGACCTTGTTCATGTATTTCACAGGAAAGATCCCCCCCTTGAACAGAAAACAAGTGCGATTATCATACAGACGCCAGAGCAAAGCGTCAATAGCAAAATAGCGGCGCTCAAGCCGCCGGGTCGAGAAAACGGAAAGGGAATTGCAAAATCGTTGACATTCCTCTTGATAGAAAATATAATGAAGATACACGTGAAACTTTATTATTAGAGAAGCAATATCGACGACAAGAGATATCGCTGTTGTCTCTTGTTTTTTTTTGGCAGGAGATGGACGCACGTACCCTTCATCTGGCATATGGGCGAACAGCGTTTGAGGCGATCGCCAGCCGCGGGGAGATTCCCCAAAAACTGTCCCCGTGTTTCCCGAAACCGGCAAGAGACATTCGACACCTCGTGCAGCAAAGTCTGTTGCGCCCGATTGATTCAGTCCCGGTAAAGAACCTGGTTTCTGCCGGAGAGAGAGCCGTCATAATAATTTCCGACAGCACGCGCGCGAGCGCCAGCGACGTGATCCTGCCGATTCTGGTGGAACAGTTGAATTCCGCAGGCATACCGGATGATAACATAGATATTGTTGTGGCTCTGGGGATACATCGGCCTCAGACGGAAGAGGAAAAGCGGACGCTGACTGGCCGTTCCATCTTCGACAGAATCAGAGTTTTCAATCATGATGCATATGATTCTAAAAATCTGGTCTCGATCGGAACGACTTCCCGAGGGACACCGGTCTCGATAAGCAGGATTGTCGCAGAGGCGGACAGGATTATCACGGTCGGCTCGGTTGTTCCCCATTATTTCGCCGGTTTCGGCGGAGGCCGAAAAAGCATTATGCCAGGCATCTGTTCGCATGAGGCGAACCTGCGCAGTCATTTTCTCGTATTCGATAAAGTCCGCGGCAGGAATCCGAGCGCAAAAACAGCCCAGCTGGCAGGGAATCCGGTTCACGAAGATATGCTGGAGGCGGCGGAAATGATTGCGCCCGATTTCACTATTAATTCAGTGTTGACGCCGGAAAAGGAACTGTGCGCAGTGTTTGCCGGCGAGCTCGTGAGGGCTCATCAGGAAGCCTGTGCTTCTTACCTGCAACATTTCAGCACAGTCGTGAGCACGGCCGGCGACCTTACAATCGTTGATTGCGGCGGCCATCCGAAAGACATCAATTTCATCCAGGCCCACAAGGCGATTCAAAGCGCATATTCGATCACGAGGCGCGGCGGGTGGATGATAGTCCTGGCCGAATGCCCCGAGGGCTTCGGCTATCCGGGCTTCGTTGACTGGTTCAGGTATAATAGTATAGGGGAATTTGAGCGTGCCCTGCGGCGTAATTATGAAATCTACGGCCAGACCGCCTATGCGATGTACGAGAAAGCGACGTCGGTCAATATTGTTCTTGTTTCTGATCTTGCACCGCAGTTGGTCGAGCGCATGAGCATGCATGCCGCCCCCACGTTCGACGAGGCATATGCTCTTGCAGCCGGGAATTTAGGTGAGGATTTCACCACATACGTTATTCCCGCCTCGTCGGCTTCTCTTTTTCATACAAGAGCGGAGCACGAAGAGGCGGTGATCTCGGTGAAACGGTACAGGAATGGGAATGGAGAAAAAAACGTTTCATAGACTCGAAATAGACGAGCGCAAGAATGCAGTCCTGTCGATGGACGCGGCATACGTTCCCGTGGTAGGCCAGAAGGAATATGTTCTGCTGTCCCATTATATCGATCTTCTGAATTCACTTGCGACGCAACAGGATCTGGAGTCCTTCGAGGCAACCGTTCATCTTTATGGATATTTTTCCG
>QZKU01000027.1 GCA_003598085.1 Candidatus Abyssobacteria bacterium SURF_5 | reverse complement strand
CCGGGGAATTCAGTTTTTAACCGATACCTGATCGGTCAGTTACCGGCGGCTTGGTGGTTAATCCCGCGAGGCGCGGGACTCTACCGACTGAGCTACCGGCGAATTTCAGTTTTCTGGCCGATACCTGATCGGTCATGTCTCCGGCGGCTTGGTGGTTAATCCCGCGAGGACGCGGGACTCTACCGACTGAGCTACCGGGGAATTCAGTTGCGCAAGCGTGGCACAAAAAATGCTTTAACCTCACTGCCGATCGACAGGGAGGTTTATAAGCGCACAGAAACCGGACGCATGCGCTTGCTATTTCATCTGTTTATGCTTCTTAATTATAAGTATGAAGATGGAATTTGTCAAGGTTTTCGGTAATTCTTGACAGGCTAAGCAGGCTAGTCTAAGATATACTGACTCGCTGAGAAAAATCCCCCCAAGCACGCATTTGGAGGCGTGAGATTTGATTGTAGTTCAGCATGTTACGTTTCGGTACAATTCCGACTCTATTCTGGACGATGTCTCATTCGAGATACCTGCAAATGAGACGGTGGTGGTTATCGGGCGCAGCGGAGTCGGGAAAAGCACGTTGATCCGGTGCATCCTCGGGTTAACGAAGCCGGAGCGGGGCAACATTCTGGTTGAGGGAGTGGATATCACTTCGATCACGGAAAAGGAACTCAACATTATTCGGCGCGACTTTGGCATGCTGTTTCAAGGAGCGGCGCTTTTTAATTCGATGACAGTGGGCGAAAATGTCGCCTTTCCGATTCGCCAACACCGCAATTATGAAGAGCGGGAGATCAGCCAGATCGTATCGGAGAAACTGAAGCTGGTAGGTCTGGAAGGAAGCGAGAACATGATGCCCTCGGAGCTGAGCGGCGGCATGAAGAAAAGGGCGGGCCTGGCACGGGCATTGGCGCTTGATCCGAAATACATTTTTCTTGATGAACCGATTGCAGGGCTGGACCCGATCATAGCGAACGGGATAGACGATCTCATTTTGGATCTCAAGCGGACGGGCCGAATCTCGATGTTGATTGTGACGCATGACCTGTTGCATGGGTTCAAAGTGGCGGATAAGGTGATCATGTTGCACGAAGGCCGCATCATCTCCATGGGGACGCCTTCCGAAGTGACGCGAAGCGAAAACGAGCATGTTCAGCAATTTCTACGAGGTCTCCCAGATAAGTAAAAGATGACGATTCCTTTTGCATGTGTCTCAGGAGCGGGGAAAAAGGGTTTTCGTTGCGGCTGCTCATGTCTCGGGCGCGCGGTGCATGCGTTATTCTTTTTCATGCTTTTGACACCCGTGGCGGCATTGGCGCAAGAAATGGACGAGGCGCCGGAGCGGCCAACTCAGGCGCCGGCGCAGACAGAAGAGGAAGTAATTCAGCGATACTTTCTGTGGCCGCTGGTGAGCGTCGAGGAATCGCCGGAATGGCGCCAGTTTGCGGCGCGGCCACTTTATGTGGAGAGAACGCACAAAGATCAAAGCCGGAAAAGGGTGCAGGTTCTGTGGCCGCTGTATGTTTTCCGGCGGGATGGTAAAGACGTAACCATTCGAATCTTCCCGCTGTTCACGTATTGGCGAGACGTATATGAATTCATGAATGAAGATGAGAGCAACATGCAGTACATGTTGTTCCCGATCATCTTCAGGGGCAAATCGACAGAGGCCGGCGATTACTTCGCCCTGTTTCCGGTCGGCGGCAAGCTCAAGCACTTTTTGGGGCGCGACGAGATAGTTTTTGTTCTTTTTCCGCTCTACTTTTCATATCAGAAAGGCGAACTTCGCCAACGCAATTATGTGTGGCCGGTGCTTTCATTTTCAGGCGGCGGTGATTACAGCGGGTTCAGACTGTGGCCGCTTTACGGCCAATTTCAAAAGGAAGGCGAGTACCGAAGCGAGTTCATTCTGTGGCCGATCTACAATCACCAGGAGTATGATCTGGACAAGGAGCAGCCGGGCGAGCGGTTGCTCATTTTCCCATTGTATGCGCGCGAGGATAATCGCCGCAGGCATTTTCGTGCTTATCTGTGGCCTTTTTTTACGTTTGAGGAAAACTTTGCGGCCAATTTCACAGAGCGCGCCACGCCGTGGCCTTTTGTGGTTAGGACGCAGGGGGAGAATGTCGATCGCAGACAGTTTTGGCCGCTGTATGGCCGAGTGACGACGGAGGATTCCGAGACACAGTTCATAGCATGGCCGCTGTGGCACCGGCGGGCAGATGAGGCCGAGGGAGACCCGAAAACGATTCAAAAAAGCCTGATGCCGTTTTATGCTTCGACCACAAAGTTTTCGCCGGAAACGAATGAAGTGATGTTTCAGAAGACGAGGGTGTGGCCGTTATGGCGCTCGTTCCGATATGAAGACGGCTCGAGCTATTCGCGGGCTCTATCGCTGTTGTGGTTCGACGATGTGCAGGGTTTCGAGCGACAGTATTCCCCGCTCTGGACCGTGTATGAACGCGCAGAGACTCCTGACGGAGAAACGAGAACATACGCGCTCTGGCGGTTGTTTCAGCGGGTGGAGACGCCAGGGAAGACAAAAATCAACATCCCGCTCCTCTACAATTATCAGCAAAACCTTGAGCAGGATACGGAGCATGTGAAGATATTGGGAGGATTATTTGGCACATCGCGCGAGGGAAACCAACGGGATTTTCAAGTGTTATATTTATTAAGAACCCATGGTGAAACAGTTCTCGGAGAAGGCGATGCGACGATTCGTTGAGTATCTGGGCAGCCGCCTGATAGATTTTTTCCAGACGACCGGCGAGATTCTCGTCCTGTTTTTCGAGACGCTCGCCCATTGCAGGCGGATCATCAGCAGCCGCGCTTCAATATTCAAGCAGATGGCTTTTATAGGGGTGGGGACACTGCCGATCGCGCTTCTCATGGGGTTTTTCATCGGGATGGTGCTGGCTCTGCAGACCGCTTACCAGTTGCTGCGGTTCAATCTCGAAGGGATCATCGGGGCAGTGGTCGGTCTCTCGCTTGCGAAAGAGCTGGCGCCGGTGCTTACCGGCTATCTGGTTGCCGGGCGTGTCGGGGCGGCGATCACGGCTGAGATCGGAACGATGCAGGTATCGGAGGAAATCGATGCGCTTCGCGTGATGGGGGTGGATCCGGTATACTACCTTTCGATGCCGCGCCTTATTGCCGCGGTATTCATGGTGCCGATCATCGTCATCTATGTCAACATGATCGGCATCCTCGGAGGCGCCCTTATAGCAACGACCTACGCGGATTTGAGCTGGGCAGAGTATTTTGACAATTTATTCGACTCGCTCACCTTTGAGGAAATCTTTCGCGGACTCGTCAAGGCGATGTTCTTTGGGGGGATTGTCGGGATCATCGGTGTTTTCAAGGGGTTTAAGACAACCGGCGGCGCGGAAGGCGTGGGCCGGTTTACGACGCAGTCGGTAGTGCTCTCATTTGTCCTTATCGTCGTATTCGATTATTTTCTTACGAGGATTTTTTAAGCCGCGGGAGAAAACGAGGGGACCCCTCGTTTTCAGGAGGTGAAATTCGAATGAAGAGAGAAATGAAGGTGGGCTTGTTTTTCATAATCGGAATGCTCATTCTGGGCATCCTCACCTTTTACAGTGGAAGCCTGAGCGACTGGTTTCAAAAAAAATACACTCTTTACGCCAATTTTGAAAAGGTCGACGGCTTGGTCGAGAATGACCCAGTGACGCTGGCGGGAGTTGAGATAGGCGAAGTAAAGAAAATGCGGATTCGGGGAGCTCAGGTGGAAGTGGCATTGCTGATCAATCGAGATGCGATAATCCGCAAGGATTCCACGGCTCGAATCGAGACGGAGAGTCTGCTTGGCGGGAAATATATCGGGATGACGATCGGGTCGCCGGACGCGCCCATACTCAAGGACGGCGACACCGTTCAGACCCGTCAGGCGGCCGACATGACGGCCATCCTGCAGAACGTGGCCGATCTGGCGGAAGACATCCGGCTGGCGGTGAACAATTTCAATAAGAACCAGGAGAAACTGGCGTCGCAGATCGATGACATCCTCGGAGAAAATCGCGAGAACATCCGCGAGACCTTTGCTTCGCTCAACCGGATTGTCACGGATAACGAAGAAGGCATCGGCGAGACGATTGAGAATCTGCGCGCGGCAGGACCTCACCTGAAAGAAGCGATGGAACGAGTGAACGAAATCGCGAGGAAAATGGAAAGCGGCGAGGGGACGCTCGGGAAACTGGTACAGGACGATTCGCTTTATAATGATATGAGAGATTTGTCGGCCAAGCTGGGCGAGGCTTCCGATACGGTCGTGCGTGTTTTGGGTGATAACGAGGCGGACATGCGGGAAGCGGTGGCATCGCTTCGAGAAGCTACACCCAAAATGCAGGCGACAATGGAGCGCATCGACAAGATTTCCGAGAAAATTGAGAAAGGCGAGGGATCTCTGGGTAAATTGATCCAGGACGACGCGCTCTATGATGAAGCGACACGCATGTTCAAGGAATCGCGGCATGCCGCCGAGGATTTGCGCGAGCAGGTCCCGATAATCACGTTTACCAGCGTACTGTTCGGCGCGTTTCAATAAGAAATCTCCCGTACAAGAGGCCCTCTCAAGATGCGCTTGTTTTAAAGGGAGGAGACTGCATGGATAAGCTGACGCAGGCAGTGGTTTCGGAGTTGCTGAATCTGGGAGCCGATCTGGTGGGCGTAGCTCCGATCAGCCGTTTTGCTAACGCGCCGGAAGGACATCGGCCTACCGACTTTCTGCCCGAGTGCAAATCGGTCATCTCGATCGGGCTGCACATTTTTCAGGGAATGGCCGATGTGTGGGGTGAATACGATCAGGCCGGCAAGACGATCACACCGTATCTGTTTTACGGATACGGGCTGACCAACATCGAGAGCTCGCGCATCGTGAATCGGATGGCGAAACTGCTCGAATACAAGGGCTACAAGACGCTTTGCTTTATGCCGACATGGGTCAGCAGCTTCTACAAGTACTTCGAGGAAACGCTCGCGACGAACAAGGTCTGTGCCGAGTTCTCGCACCGGCATGCGGCCGCAGCGGCGGGCATTGTTGATCTGGGCTGGAACGGGTTGGGGCTTTCGCCGGAGTTCGGGTCGATGCAGCGATTCAACTCGATCCTCACCTCCGCCGAACTCGAGCCGACGCCTTTATACGATGGCCCTGCTCTGTGCCGGCCGAAGGAATGCGGGATGAAGTGCGTGCGAACATGTCCGGCGCAGGCGTTTTCTGAAACCGAGAGCCAGTCGCTCACGATCGACGGCAAAACGATCACCTATTCCACCCACGACAATATCCGTTGCGCGTACGGCATTCATGCGATGGTGAAGGGCGCCGGCGGCCGGACCCATCTTGAAATTCCGGAGGGACCCGGCCAGCCCATGCATTTCTATTCGGAACTGCAAGGGGAAAATATTCACATGTTCGACCGGGGGATGCTCGATAACTGTTTTGGCATCATCTGCGGAGACTTCTGCGGGAAATGTCTTCATGGGTGTCCCTCGAAGAAGTTAACCGCGAAAGACATGAAGGACTACGATCTTTCCGGGCGCTACACTTCTCTGAACAGAGCGATCCTTGCTTGACGATTCGATTGCTTGAGATAAAAAGAAGGCAGCGGCTCGCGGTAAAACATTCCGATTTCCATTTCGCGTTTTCCTTTCGGTAACTTGGGGCCATTTGAATAGCGTCAGATCTGGCCCCATGATGGCACCAAAGTATTTGAGCATCAATTCTTATGGCGCTTGATATGGCGTTTGTCCCTGTATTTCCCCGAGTTCCAAACGATGTCTGCAACCTCTTTGACCTCATCAATCTATCCCG
Source organism: Candidatus Abyssobacteria bacterium SURF_5 (assembly GCA_003598085.1). Classification (NCBI taxonomy): domain Bacteria; kingdom Pseudomonadati; phylum Candidatus Hydrogenedentota; class Candidatus Abyssobacteria; species Candidatus Abyssobacteria bacterium SURF_5. The sequence goes on along the minus strand of QZKU01000027.1, from coordinate 8,987 downwards.
CCACATGCACGAGTTAGTCGAACAGCTTCTGCTTTTTCCCCAAGCCGAGCAGAAGGGATGCTTGTGATCGGATAAGTTAACTTCCGATCATTGTCAATCAGAAGTCTATGCTAGGAAAATCTGAAATCACGAGCACTGTATTGAACTTTGGCTACCTCCGCGGATCCTTTCTTTTCCAAGCTTTTCGAAAAGTTGCCTTCTCCTTGTGCTCGACACCAAGAATCAGCTCAGTCCCATATCTGCGCCGTGCCACGGCTCGCCCCCCATCTGAAGCCGCTTCCGATTTCTTTCCGGCGCAGATCGGCGATGCGACAGTTTTGCAAAAGCTGTTTTGCAAAGTCGGAAACAAGGGGATCCTGGGGAATTCGCGGGTCGTTATACGGCATGAGCCAAGGATCCTGTCTCCAGATAGTAAACGCGGCCTTCTTGGAAACATAATCCAGCGCGTTCTTAGGAACTCCCTCGAGGGGTTGAAGAACTTGCAGAAGAAACGATGCCAGTTCCGGCGCCTGCACGACAACGACGGCGGGGTCATGGCACACATAGAAAACCGGCCCCCATGCCCCATCCTCTTTATTTATGTCCACGACCCAAAAGTTCCCCAAACCATCGGGTAGCACTGCGATTGAACATGGAAAGGCCTCTTCAAATGCGAAATCTTCATGGCCGGTGAAGCATATGGCTCTTTCCTGCGCGTAGATAAATCCCGTTGAGTAAATCAGCAGCTCATTGATTTCGGCAGGAAGGTATCCCCCCAAACGTTTTCTGAACCTGTCAAGTTCTTGTTCTGAAAGACCAGGAAAGAGCGTAATCAAATGAGTATGCTTCTCAAGGATCTGCTTTGGCGATGCTGGCAATTCGAACATCTCCTTTACTGCATTTGAGTTTCTGTTGCTATACCGAGACTACGACCCACTACTAGCCATTGAGGCACTTAAACAGCACCAGCTGTTGCCCATTTAATCCAAGGCGGTATCCTATTTAGTTGTTGCAACCATACCGGATTGATCGGGTTCGCAGCTTTCCAACCCGCATACATCATTTTATAGCGATACGGATCATTCAGAGCGTGATCTGCTATGCTCATATATTGTCCGTTGAGGCGAGAATCCTTGATAAAGCTTGGAAGGACCCGGCTCATGTTAAGCATGTCAGACCAGATGGACTATCTCGACCGTAAAACCACGCACTTTATCACGGAGCAAGCAGTTCCATGCGCGCTGAGATATCACCAGCCGTCGTTCCGGTCTGAGGAGGCCTCGCTTGCATCCGAACCCCAGGTTAGTGACAGCGAAGTCTCTGCCCTCGTAGCTCTCGCGGGAGACCGTAAGCTCCGAAAGCAGATTCAGCCCCAGCACATGCCCGGGACATCTGTATTCACCTTCTTCATCGTCATCAAAGGGGTGTATGCCTGCTCGGGTAGGGGGGACAACTTCAACAGGTTTTGAGAGCGGAACTATCTGGTACCACCCTTCTGCAGCGGTCGGCTGTTTTCCGGCCAACTGCGAACGGCGGCTCATCCGCCGGTAGACCTGCCTGAAGCCAAGCCCCGTCAATTCATGCCTTTCCCACGTTTCGGCAAAATGGGCGGAAACGACGACTTCGCCGGCGATCGTTCTTGCTATGTCTGTGCGCGTGCCGAGTCTTCCGACGCTTAGGAACAGTTCGGTCATCTGCTTTCTATCAAACCCGCAGAGGCGGCAAGCATTGTAGTCATCGTACACCGTCCCGCATTCCTCAGCAGCGGGCTCGAAAGTCCTTTTGATTATGATCTGGAGCAGTTCGGCATTGCGCAGTTCTTCTTTGGTATATTTCCGCACGATGTGCCATCCGAAGAAGAAGGATCTGTCTTCCTCACGGTGCATCGCCTTATCAATCCTGCCAATATATTGTGCTCTTTCGCCACGGAGGGGGACGATTACCTTCCGAACGCTATCGCCCAACAGCTTTCCCTCGTTCGGGCGCAGATATCTTTGGGCATTATCTTCGGGTACACGAAACTCAGCAAGCTCTTGCATCAGACACCTCACTGGAAACCCAATTGCTTTCTTATAATGTCGTCCACAGGGTATTTCTTATAAACCTTCATCACGATTTCCTGAACTTGTTCAGCGGCAGGCATTCCTTGCCCGTATGCCCATGCCCTTCGAAACTCATTGGTAATTAATTGGTGATACACAGCATCCACGCGTACCTTTAACCCGTTGGCAGGGCCTCCGAGATATCTCGGGATCAGGTGGTGCCATTCGACTTTACCAATTTTACTCGCATATTTAGCACCTTTGCCAGCATCACCTATATACGGAATTACCCCAGCCAATGTTAATAGGGCGTCATCATATTCTCCTCTTCCTGCGTATACGGCAGTATTTGTAAGATCACAAATGGGAGTTGGCTCAAGAGCGCCGGCGACATCCAGAAGTCCTTGCAGCCAGTCAAGCCAACCGGCTTCCTCCTTGCACAAACCAAATGGATCCACATAGCTGAGTGGATCATTTCCCACGTATGCATACAGATTCGCACCCCCGAGATAGCCGATGGGATCTTGAGTAATAAAGCGTCCGATTTCGGGCGAGTACCAGCGGGCGCGGTAGTAGTAGAGGCCGGAGCGGGCGTGGCGCTCGCGCGAGGTGTAGGTGAAGCCGCGGTTTATCGTCGGCCCGGTCTCCTGCTTGACGTTGCCGAAGGCATCGTATCGGTAACTCTTCACCATCACTCCGCCGAACGTCGCCAGTCCGAGCACGCTGCCCTGATGATTCTTCTGATACAGGTAATCAGTGCCATCATACCGCGCGATCAACGGGTCGTCAATGCCCGGCCCGTGCGTGAAGCCGGCAATCAGCGCGTCATTAGCGTCGAGCTCGGCGATAAGATCGAGCCCGTCATACGCATAATGCGTCTCGCCGGTTATCTGGCCGAGGCCGTCCTTCTCGATTGTCTTCAGCCTGCGCCCCAATGCGTCGTACACGAATTCGGTGGTTCCGCTGTTACTCGGGTACGTGATCCGGACGAGGCGGTTCTCATAGTCGTATTCCATCGTGACGGTTCCCGCGCCGGTGGTTCGACTTGTGAGGTTTCCATTCAGATCATAAGCGAATTGGGCAATCGGATTGCCCAGCCGATAGATCGCCGTCACCTGATTCAGCGCATTGATTTCGTAGGTGTCCAGGCTGCCGTTGGCCAGGCTGGTGCGGTTGTCGGCGAGGTCATATCCATAATTGTTCGTATAGACCGGCGAGCCGTTGTCGATGGAATATTCATTCGTCAGGCGGTACATGTCGTCATAGACGTACTCGTACGATTTGGCGCCGGGCAGACTGATCCTGTCGATGAGATTGGCGTCGTTATATTCGTAATCGAACAGGCTGCCGTTCGAAAGCTGGTAATAGTCGAGGCGGTCAAGATTATCAAAATCATAGAGCGTATAGATGCTGCTCGTCGCCGCGATGCGCGCGAGGTTGCCCGTGTACTGGTTGTACGAATACGTCATCGTGCGGCTGTGCGGATTGACGATATCATCAATTGCGTTCCAATCGTTCAGCGTGTACTGAGTCTGGCCCATCAGATTCGTCATGTACTCGCGCTGGCCGCCGTCGTGATACTGATACTCGACGTAGTCGGCATTGCCCGGGAGCGTTCCATTCGTGTTCTGCAACCTGTTGATGTCATCGTATTGAAAGGTGACCGCTCCGGCGGAATTTGTTGCCGAGGCCAGAAGCCCGTTCGGCTCATAGGTGTACGTGACGGTGCTCAGGTCGGGATACGTGATCTGAGAGAGCCGGTTATTGGTGTCGTAGGTGTACGTGGTGGTCTGCCCGTTCTGGTCAGTGCGCGTCTTCAGGCTGCCGTCGGGATAATAGGTAAACTCTTTCTTCCTGACGTACTGATCGACGGCAGGATACGTGACAGATATCAACCGATCGAGCGAATCATAAGCGAATGTGGTAGTGTTACCCTCGGGATCGGTAAGTGAAATGATGTTACCGTACGCATCGTATTCAAGAGCGGTGACGGCATTGCTCTTCCCCTCTCCCCGGTCATTAACGACCTTCCACAGTAGTCCCAGATTATTGTAGAGGAATTGCGTCTTGACGCCGTTGGTGTCGATCAAGTTGACGCCATAGCTTGCATTTAAGTCGTACACATCAGAAGCGTCATAATCACAGGCCAAAACGAGGAGTTTGCCCTTCTCCTCGGGATAAGTAATCTGCGTGATGCGTCCCAGCCAGTCGCGCACAATATCGGTCACCCGGTCATTTCCGGCGTCGTCCTTCTGGGTGATTTTGGTTATACGCCCGGCGCCGTCGTATTCATATGTTACAGCCGGCAGAACACCCGGCGGGTCAATGGCTTGTAGTTCCTTATTACCGTAGTAGGAAAAACCGGCGATTTTGCCATTCGGGTCCGTTATGGTGTCGAGAGTGCCGTTGGGATTGTAGAGGAAATCCGTCACCTCATAGAAGATTTCCGGCGCACCTTCATTATTTTGGTATATTTCAGCGATTTTTCCGATTGCATTATAAACAAAGTTCACGCTGCTTGCGCGCTGATCGGTAACCTTTGTCGGGAAATTAGGATTCGCCGTATCCTCATAAAAAATGCGGACCGGGTAGCCGCTCGGGTCGGCCTCCTCATCTACTACACGTCCCTCGACCCGGTCAAGGATATTCGAGTACTTATCCAGATGGATTACTCTTTTCAAGTAATATCCTTCCGACGGTTTCTCAATAATCTTTTCCACAGTTGTTATACCGTCGGGAACAATATCGTATGAATATTTTTCGGTAACTCCCGAATCGACGTGGTCCACCTGAACGACATAACCCATATCAGAATACGTGTAATTATCAGTAAATGTTTGAGCGCCTCGTATGCGCTCGACCGTCGTATGATTTACGTCGGGGTACTGGAGAATAGTTTTGAAATAAGGGCCGTTGCCATCGTCTTCACCCTCTACTGTTATGCATCTGTCACTGCTGTCGTAGGAGTAGAAAAACGAATTTTCCCTCTCATCTCTGATTTCAGTGAGGTTATGGTCGGCCGGGATCTGATAAACATAGTTCTTCTGATAAGGCGTTGCCCCCTTGAAAATCGGATAGGAAACCGTCGTCAGATTACCAGACGTGTCATACTCATATTCAATCAATTTGTTTGGCTCGAGATATATGTCGGTTATTCGACCGCTATCATAGGCCAAAATTATTGTCCGGCCATGAGTGTCGGTGATCTGGGTCGGAAGAGAGCCATCGCTCGGGGAAAACGTTAATTGATTTCCATCTTTATAGACAATGGACGTGGGACGATACGGAACATCCATAGGGGAAGAGATCAGCCACGGGAAATAGAATTTTGTGCCGTCATCCCGGACCCAGATATGCGCTTGTTGATAGATGCTTTCGAGCTTTGAACCGTCATTGTTGACCGGCGTATAGAATCCTGACGGCCAATCGTAGTTGTCGCGGAAATAGTGAAATTTCCCATCTCCGTCCATTACCTCGTATAATGTTGAAGATCGTTTGGTTATTACCACATTATAGCTGTGAGTCCACCCGTACCCAAAGGGTCCGTCATACTCGCTTCTGCTGTTATAGGTCCTGTAGAACTCGAATGTCTCATTGACTCCGGAAAGAACCAAGTCCCTTTGCGGAAAGGTAAACATATTACCTGTAACTATGTCTACCGGCTCGTCTGTTTTGGATGGATCGTCATGTTTCTCAAACGCCTTTTCCACCAATTCATATATCCATCTGGGAACGCTGACGAAGCAAAAAGGCTCAGATTGACTAAAGGAGTTTCCGCCAAACGGCATCTGGCAGTATCCATCGCATGGCAACAAGCCTATGGACCTCGCGCACACCTTATAGCAACTTATCTGAAAGTTATTCTCAAACGTCATTGTTGAATAGGACGGATCGGGACAGCTAAAGCATGGAACACCGCAACAACCGAGCCATGAGATAATACAAGACTTGCAGAGTTGGAGGCCGCAGGGTGGCATGGGATCATTGAGAGAACCTCCATCGCATCCTGCGGCGTGGCAAACATTGTACTCATCCGTTTCGTCAAAATCTATCGGTAGGGTTTGAACCTCCATAATGCCTCCGCCCATCCCGTCAGATTTGAATGCGTTGATATTCATTTCTTGTGGAAACGAAAATTGCTGTCCTGTTGGCACAATCACCCCTTTGAATCCGGCAAGAGAACCGAAGGCGCTTTGCGGAATGACTATCTCCGGGTTCGTATCAAAAATACTCGCAGGCAAGTTCAGAGGAAATCCCAGAAGCAGAAACGGCAGCAGCGCGATGAGTTTCGCAAAGGTTCTCATCTTATTTTCTCCTTCAGTTGGAGCCAAGCTGGATGCCTTGAGCTCAAAACCTGTTCAGCTTGCAAGCATGTGGGAAACCATAATACTTGGGTTTTCTTCCACTGTCAAGCGTTTTTTTTTATTGATATCTGGTTTGCATGCGAAGATAATATTCATGAGGGAACTGCCAAGTCGAGAGCGCGCGTCAAATTATCACAGGCGAATAAGGCCCATTTGTTCAAGACAGGCATAAGGTCGCCGCGCTACGCGGAATCCGCTTTCGCTATGGCTTGCACGTTCGATTCACGGGGCTTCGGCATAATGAATTGCTCCGTTCGCCCCCCGCTCCGCTACATGCTGGACGAGCAATTAACAGGATAATCACATTTCAGATTATAAAGTCAGCCAGACTTCTCCTGACACACCGAAGAAAGCAGAGGATAGAGGATAATCAGCTTCTCGGCTCTGTTGCCTCTGCTATCTCCTGTTTAAGACCTCTTTGCTTTCTTCCTTATGCACTCTCCCGTTGATCCCGCGCGGCGCAGGATTATCTTCTGTTTGTGTTTTTGAAAACTTTAGGAGAGCCGCGCGTCTTGATCTTTCTGCTATTTGTGCGAATAGTATGGAAGAGGGTTGAGTTGAAATCAAAATTCTGAGAGAGGAGGGAAAAAGCGATGCCGGCCAAATCACAGAAGCAGCTACAAGCTGCGGGCGTTGCGCTATCGGCCAAGCGAGGGAAAAAGAAGAAGTCGGAGTTGAAAGGTCCTTCCAAGAGCATGTACGAATCGATGAGCGAGGAGAAACTGAGGGAAATGGCGAAGGGCTCTCGAAAGGGAAAGCCGCAGAAGAAGAGCAAAAAATAATCTACCGCTGTTGTGCTTGCCGCCAAAGAACGAGAGGTTAGGGGTGTGCGACTGAAATGGGATTGGTTGCACACCCATTTTTTACGGGCAGGTTTATGGGAGTTCAGTGAAGGCCGCGGGTGAGCAGCAGCTTCAGATTCTTGGCTCCCTGGACGAGCGAGATATCATATTTGGATTTGAGTTCGGGAACTTTATCGCCGAGGACCCAGACGTGGAGCAGATTCTCGATGGTGCCGAGAATCGTGAGAGATACGAACCTCGGATCAATATCCAGCCGGAAGACTTTTTTCTTCTGGCCCTCCCGTATCACATCTGTAATCAGATCCAGGAATTCGGTGACAGATGCGATTGCGGTACTCGAGAAAAACTTGTTGCTTTGCCGCAGCTCGATTGTAATGACCTCTGCAAGTTTCCGGTCGTGTTCGAGGACGGAGATAGTGGAATCGAGGATGATCGAGAGTTTTTCTTCCGGCTTTTCTACTTTCTCGATTGCGGTGCGGACTGACTTGGTCAGCTCTCCGATGCGCTCATTGAAAATGGAGATCAGGATGTCATCCTTGTTTTTGAAATAGTTATAGATGGTGCCGACGGCGACATCGGCCTTGCCGGCGATTTCGGCGGCTTTGGCTTTATAGAAGCCGGTTCTCGCGAAGACCTCGATCGCGGCGTCGATAATGGATTCTCGGATTGTATTTGATTTTTGTTTGGCCATGGCTCAGCGTGAATGACAGTTCATTCATTGACAGTATAACGCACGTGGATGCCCGCTGTCAATGCGTTGAATGAGGAACAGGTCGGAAATGAAGCGCGATGTTCGCCGGTGTTTTGCACACCTCATGCTGCGATATTCCGCGGAACGCCACGAGTGCCGGTCAGGCTGGTTGTGTTTTTGTGGGATGCCCTTTCCGCCCATCAAGGCTCAGTTTTCCGGGACCATATGAGGCGATCATTAACAGTCCGCCCATGATAGCCAGGTTCTTCATAAACATTGCTTGCTGCATCGGTTCGGCGAAATTTGTGTGGAAAATCAGCGTGGTCGGTATGAGGAAAAGAACCAATGCGAGGGCGCCCCACCTCGCTTTGTATCCAAGGATAAGCGAAAGCCCGCCCCCGGCCTCGAAAGCGATAGCGGCCAGAAGGAACAACAGAGTGAATGGCATTCCTTTGGAAGCCATGTAAGCTTGTGTGCCATCGATATTGAATACCTTTTCGATGCCGGCTATAAGGAAAATGTGTCCGAGAAGGATTCTGCTGATGAGTGGGACGAATTTCTTGTCCATAATGCATGCCTCCGTTGATGTGGACTACTGCGGACAGCGCGCTCCCTTCATTGATCATGCGCAATTTGAGTTATTTTGTAAAGGCAACGAGAGTGGAGGGGGTTTTCATAAAGGCCTGGTTCTGGGGCCGGGTTGCCTGAGTTCTTGTTTCTCCTGTTCCATCTTGCCAGATGGCGCAGACCCTGGATTCCTGCCCCGGATCGGGGTCCGGGGCAAGCTTTAAAGCTCGCAGGATTGACGCTGAAGGACAGCTTTCAGGAGAAGCTGACGGCTCTCGCGTGTGGGGCACTTGATTTGCACGCTGTTTTTAAAAGAGAATGGAATCGGTCCGAGTCGATGTGGGTTGAAGCTTCAAGAACTCTGTTTAACCGCGAAGGCGCGAAGGATGCAGAGAAAGGAATAATACCGAAGGAAATCCTGATCTTACCTTCTTCTTTGCGTCCTCTGGTGTGCCAGGAAAAGCCTGGCTGACTTTATAATCTGAAACGTGATTATCCTGCTAATTGCTCGTACAGCAGGTAGCGAAGCGGGCGGCAAGCG
>QZKU01000026.1 GCA_003598085.1 Candidatus Abyssobacteria bacterium SURF_5 | reverse complement strand
AACACCAAAGCTATCACTCAGAAGAAAAAGAACAAAAGCCGCCCTCGATCAAACTTTCCTACAGAAATTACTCGGAATTTAGATGCGTAAGCCCTGGGGGGAAAGGGAAGGAAGTCCGGCTCGCGCTATTTTTCGGGTATAATGTTCAAGGGACAAGCTGCCGCATACAGCATCGAGCGCAAGAGGATGAGTTTATGAACGGTATATATGCAAAACTTCTTGAACATATGAATCGCCAGCCGTTTCTGTTGCCGCACCCGCTCCTTCCATCGGGCGTGGAAATACTGAGACAACTCTATACGGAGGATCAGGCCGAGCTGCTGACCCACCTGACGGCTGTCCCGGATACGCCTGACAGCATAGCGCGACGCGCGGGGCGTGCGGAAGAAATGGTGGCAACAATGCTTGATGATATGGCGCGACGCGGACTTGTTTTTGCCGCCGGCGACGAGAACCTGAGACTGTACGGCCTGTTTCCGTTTTTGCCCGGGTTGTATGAGTTTCAGTTTGCGGGAAAGCTGGAGCAATTGTCTCCAAACGCTCCGACGCTGGCCCAATTATTTAAGCAGTACTATTATGAGGGTCTGGGCAGAGAAGCCGCCATCTTGTACTCAATGTCGGATGCGGGCACAAGAAAGGTGCGCATTATAGCAGTGGACCGTCAGATTCCGCACGAGTCGAATGCGCTTCCGCACGAGCGGGCGGCGGAAATCGTCAAACAGCAATGCAACATTGCCCTGATAAACTGCTATTGCCGTAGTGCAGCGGTCGTACGGGGCGAACCCTGCAAGTTGAACGGTCCCCTTGACGTATGTCTTCTGTTCGGCCCCATCGCCCGTTATGCGATCGAATACGGCCATGGCAGGAAAATAGATATGAAGGAAGCGCTTGCCATTCTTGGGCGATGCGAGGAAGCGGGCCTCATACATACGGCAAGCAACTGTAAGGAACCAATGGTGATCTGCAATTGCTGCAGTTGTTGCTGCGGGAACCTCAAGGGACTCAGTTATTTTGCGCCGCCGGGAAGGGTGGTTAAATCCCGCTTCGAACCGTCTATTGATTTGGAAGCCTGCACGGGATGCGGCGAGTGCGCCAGTCGTTGCCAGTTGAGTGCGCTTGTGATAGATGAGTTTCCTCGAGTGGATGCCGAAAGATGCATAGGGTGCGCCCTGTGCGCGGATGTCTGTGCGGCGGGTGCTCTCGCCATGGTAGAGCGGAAGGACGCGGACGAGATCGAACATGAGAATTACCTGGACCTCTCGATGCATGTTGCCCGCAGCAGGAAGATGTTCGAAGGGGGAACGCCCGATTGAAATCCGAGGGAAAGACTGATATCATGGCGCGAATTTGTGTGACGACTCTTTTTCAGAACGCGTGGAGGCGCTGCGAAGGATGGACCCTCGAATAATCATGTCGGTGTTTCTGGCCGTATTTCTGGCGGAGCTGGGCGACAAGACCCAGCTTGCGATTCTGGGATTTGCCGCCGAGAGCAAAGCGCTGATTTCCGTGTTTGTGGGCGCGGCTCTGGCGATGCTTATCGCCACGGTAATGGCCGTTTTATTGGGCGGAGTCATTTCAGCGTACATCCCCGAGCGGCTCGTGCACGTGTTGGCGGGTATGGCGTTTCTTGTTATCGGCCTCTTGATGTTGTGGGGAAAAATATAGCTGTTCGGCAGGAGCAGCGGGTGAAAGATGGGGAGTATCCGGCCCGATCAATCTCTTGTTCTCATCTCTCTCAATTCCCGCAGGTTCTCCCGCGCCTCGGCGTTTTGGGAATCGAATTCCACGGCCGTTTGCCAAGCCATTTCAGCTTCCTTATATTGCTCGAGGCGGGCGTAAACCACCCCCAGGAGAGTCTGGGCTTCGGATGAAGCGGGGTTAATGTCGACGGCGGCACGCGCATTTTGAAGCGCCTCGTCCTGTCTGCCGAGCCGGGAATATGTCCGCGCCAGGACCAGGCGCGTCTCGATGATATCGGGGCCGAGCCCGGCTGCCTTCTCCGCCAGCGGCAGCGCGCGTTCGGGTTCATTTTTTTCCAGATGGAGGTTGGCCAGTATGGTATTCGCGCGGACGCTGTGTGGATACTTCTTCAATGCGTCCGACCATAAAGCCGCCGGCGTGCGCCACTGGGTATTGCGGTAAACGGTGATGCCGCTGTACAGGAGAAGAACGAGCAGGAGAGCGGCGGCAAGAAGTTTCTTCATCTGGCCGGCGCCTTCGCGTTCCCGCTTTTTAACTGCGGACGCCAAGGCCGCCGAACCGGCCAGAAACAATCCCACCCCCGCGACGTATATGCGCTGCTCATTTACTATCAGTTTCAGCGCCACGAGCGTGGAAGTCGGGACCAGGATCAGGATAAACCACCAGACCCCGAGGGAGACGGCAGGAGCCAAGTAGACGAGAGAGAGAGAACCCGCCAGGATTGCTGTAAGTACAAGGACCGCCGCCAATGCGCCGGGGTCGAGGATGGAACTCGATACCGGGATCGTGTGATCAACGCTCAGGTTTAACGGCGCCAGAATCATTTTGACATAGATGAATATGGATTTGGCCTGCGTGAGGAGGTTCTCCTCGAGGCTTCTTGCCTGAGGAGTATCTCCGATAACACCGAGGCCGTAGGTCACGTAGACCAGGAACGCAAGCGTGAGCAAGAAAAAGGGCGCGAGAGAAAGCATTGCCTGGGCGAGTTTCCTTTGATCAAAAGGCGCTCTCAGCCTGCACAGCTCGAAAAAGGCGAGGACTCCCGGAACAGCGACGGCTTCCTCTTTTGAAAGCAAGGCGCCGCCATAAGCAAGCAACGAGCCGAGGAGGAGTCGATTTTCCTTTGTGCTTTCGGCCCCCTCATATTTTTTGATGTACAGCAGTATGCAGAGGAGAGAAAATCCTCCAACGAGCAGAGAGGATCTGGCGGAAATGTAATTAACCGATTGGGTATTGATCGGATGGATGGCAAAGACAGCGGCGACGGCGACGGCGGCATGTTTTTCGTACGGCACCTGAAAGGCCCGCATAGTTGCGGTCGCCAGTGCAAATACGAGCAGCGTATTCGCGACGTGAATAAGGACATTTACAAGATGATAACCGAAAGGATTGTTCGCGCCGGCTGCATAGTTCAGGGCGAACGTGGTCATGGTGAGCGGCCTGTAGCCGCTGAGAGGAACATTACTGATGAGGCGGGGCGACACGAAGAAATGCGGAATTCGGGCGAGGCTGTGGACATATTCATTACCGAGGATATAGGAATTGTCGTCGTAATGAAAGGAATTCAGGAGCGAATTTGCATAGACGAGGGCCGGCAGCAGCGCCAGCGCCAAAAAAATAAAAACGCCTTTTCGCGTTTTTTCAGTTCCCGCAGTCCTGGACATGTCGAGCTTCATTATATCATTCGCCCAAATGGCAGTCAACGGACGTGGAGGCTCGAAGGCGCGGCAAGAGGACAGCGAATGTGCAGCCGTCTTGACAAGTGGCGGGCGGAAAGACTTTAATTTTATGGAGAAGGTAAACCGGATGAAAAAATGAGGAGAGCGATATGCCGTGGCAGCTTTCAGAAGAGGAAATCCTTTCGTTGTGCGGGCGGCTCGAGCGTCTCTACACGCCGGCTGTATCTGATGTGCTTGACGAGATGGGCTTTCGGAATTGCGCGATGGCCGCAGGATTTTCGCCGATACTTCCCGACACGGTTGTTGCGGGGCCCGCATTCACGATGGCGGAGGATAAGACCGACAACCCGGCGCTCCTGAAGGACATGGACCCGAGTTTCGTCGTGGGGCTTCTCGATGCCTTTTGCGGGAGCCTGAAGAAAGGACAAGTGGTTGTTGTCGACACCAACGGTTTCTGGGGAGCCGGCGCGTATGGAGAGTTGATGGCGACGACAACGAAATACTACGGGGGCGCGAAAGGCGCCGTAGTGGACGGTCCGGTGCGTGATATTCCGCGGGTGCGAGAGATAGGATTCCCCCTATGGGCCAAAGGCAGTATTCCCACCGATTCGGTCGGCAGGTCTCGGCTTGTCGGCCTGAACGAAGGGATCGTGTGTGGGGGGGTGGAAGTCAACCCGGACGATATCGTTATGGCCGATACCGATGGAATTGTGGTGATCCCGCAGTCGGCCGATCTGGTGGAGTTGGTGAAGCATGCGGAGGCCGTGGTTGTTGCGGAACGGCGATCGCGCGAGGAACTGCGGGCGGGAAAGTCGCTGCGGGAAGTCTACGAGAAGTATGGGCGCCTTTGAACCGGCTTGTCCTGCAGGGCTGTTGAATTCTTTCGAAAGCTGATGCTAGAATAGAGATGACTCCCGATAAGTTTCTGGCGATACGTGCATGAGAAGGAGGGATCTGTGCTCGATCGAATGCGCAAGGCGGTCGCAAGTGATCTGATGAATCGCAATGTGAAGTTTATTCGGGAGGACGCTTCGCTCCTGGATGCGGTGAGGAAAATGAAGGAGTTCGAGGTGTCGAGCCTGATGGTGGAGAGCGCCAACAAGGCCGACGGGTTTGGCATCGTGACCAGGAAGGATTTGATTAACAAACTGATCGATCCGGACCCGGGTTCACAGCACGCGCTGGTAGCGGATATCATGACTATGCCTGCGATCATGGTGCCTCCGAACATGAGCGTTATGGCCTGCGTCAGGCTGATGAAACGCTGCAACATTCGACGTCTTCCCATATCCGACGGAAAGCAAGTAATCGGTATCCTGAGCAACAGCGACATTTTCAAGAAGTTCTACCCGGGTCCGTCCATCGAATGAATCGCGGTGGTGGGTCGAAGATTCCGTCCTATGAATCCCGGAGGGGCAGTGCGATTTTCCAACCGCTTTCAGCAAGGTGTTGATCTATTCTGAAAGCCTCGCGTTCAAAACTCATAGCCGGCACAACATCCCCTGCCGGATACTGGATTGTTTGGCCCTTCGCGGCTGCGATCCTCCTTTTGTACGTTCACGCGTTCTATTTCAACTATTCGACCGACGACGCCTTCATCACGTTTCGCTACGTCCGAAACATGCTCGACGGGCATGGCCTGGTCTATAACGCGGGCGAGCGCGTCGAAGGGTACACCAATTTTCTGTGGGGGATGCTGATATCGCTTCCAGCGTCGCTCGGACTGAAGATCGAGTTGTCGGCAAAACTGTTGGGCCTCTTCTTCGGGGCGGCGACACTCGTCGTGGTGACTGCTATTGCTTTCTTATGGGTGGGGCCGCGGGTTCCGGCCGGATACCGGTTGCTGCTTTGTTTACCGGCCTTTCTGCTGGCCGCGAGCGGCCCGTTCGCCATGTGGACACTGGGCGGGCTCGAGGCGGTTTTCTTCACGTTCCTACTCGCGCTCACGACGCTCTGTTATTTGAGATCGGATCGTCCTGAGGCGAAATATGCGACCGGACTGCTGTTGGCGCTTTTGACGATGACGAGGCCGGACGGAATAGTTTTTCTGCCGGCTACGCTGGCTCATGTGGCGATCGGGGTCGGGGAAGACCGCACGCATGATCTGAGGAGAAAGCAAATCCTTGACTGCATCCGCTTAATTGCCGCATTTTCGATTCTTTATCTTCCCTATTTTATCTGGCGGTATTCGTATTACGGCTTTCTTCTTCCGAACACATTCTACGCAAAAGTGGGGGGCGGCCCGGCCTTTTTGGTCAGGGGATTGAAATACGCGTGGCAGTTCTTTTCCACGTATGGATTCGTCCCGTTGGCGGCGGCCTCTGCATTCTTCTATGCGCGCATGCAGCAGCCGGTCGAACCGCTGAAACATGAGGACAGGCGGATTTTCTCCTATTTATTTCTGCAGATCGCGGCGTATCTGATTTTCATTGTGGCTGTCGGCGGCGACCAATTGGTGATGAAGCGTTTCTTTGTGCCGCTCTTGCCCGCGCTTTACCTGCTGACGTTGCGGGGGGCCATTGAGCTGTTGCCATCAACGGCCGGGCTTGAGCAGTCAGATGCCGGCTGGAGAAAGGCAGTGGCTGCGGCAGGAGTGATTTCGCTGGGGATTACGGCCATGCCGTCATTTGGGGGCGCGGAGCACAACCGCGTATTCAAGATAGAAAAGCCGGCGGACTCCGATCGGAAGATAGTGGGCGAATGGCTGGGGGAGAACGTGGATTCCGAGGCCACCGTGGCTTTGATACCGGCCGGAATCGTTCCTTATTTTTCGGGGCTGCGCACGATTGATCTCGTTGGTTTGAATGATCCCAATATAGCGCACGCCAGCGTGCCCGATTTTGGGAAAGGCGAGCCCGGCCATGAGAAATATAACAGCGGGTACGTGCTCCGGCGGCGTCCCGATCTGATTTTCCTGGGTGCATGCCGCATTTGGCCGGAAAAACTGACGCCGGAGATGCTGTTGAATTATTACTGGATGTATGGGAAACTGGCGCCCGGCAACAGAGAGATTCTTGAGTTGCAGGAGTTCAAGGATACCTACTCTCCTTGGGCGGCGCGAGTAGATACCGGTTACATTCATTTTTTCAAGCGTAACGATTTTGTTTTGCCGCCGGCCGAACCTCTCCGGGCTTCGGCGACAGGATGACGGGTTGATGTATTCTGAGGGAAAGAGCGCCGTCGTTGAACTGGAGCAGCCGCCGGAAAGGGGCGCGCGGGGCCCGGTTATATTTGGATTTGTTCTTTTGGGCCTATGGGGCGGCGTCGTGCTGTTTCGATTTTTCGAGGAGCACCCTTTGAGTCTTCCATTGGTGCTGCGCCTGCTCATCAATTTTCGCATTCCTTTCGAATTTGATCTTGCAAAGCTTCTCCTGGCCGCTCGGCATCTGGCGCTTGCAATTCTGGTATTGAGCACTGCCGTTCTTGCCGGACGACAACTGCTGAAGTTTATGGGTATTCAACCGCCGGCAGGCTCGCTTGACAAGTGGGAGATCGTTCAACGCCTCATGCTTGCGCTTGGGCTGGGGCTGGGCTTCCTGATGTACACCGCTCTCGCATTTGGGGTGCTGGGATTGTTGTATGCGCAAGCGATATGGCTGTTGATGCTGGTGATTCTCGTTGCAGCTTTTCCAGATTTGCGAAGGCTGTCAAATGAGATACGAGAACTTTTTAAAAAGGATCGCTCGAAACCTGCGACGTTCAGTTTGTCCGGCCTCGCTATTGCAGGGCTTTGGATCATTACTATTTCGCTTCTGATCATCGCTCTTGCCCCGAGCATAACGCATGATGCGATGGTATATCATCTCAACGTGCCGCACAATTACGCGACCGAGCATAAGATAGTCCCGATCCCATACAACCTGTTTTCTAATACCGTCCTCAATATGGAGATGCTGTATGCGCTGGCGTTGTTGATCGATGATTTTGTTCTGGCGAACCTTTTGCATTTTGGTTTAGGATTGGCCGCACTGGCAACTCTGTATGCGTGGGCTCGTCCTCTATTCGGAGCCGCCGTTGCGCGCGCGGCGGTCCTCATTCTTTTTTTCAATCCGCTGGTGCTGAACGAGGTCTCGATCGCGTACGTGGATTTGGGGATGATGTTCTATTTCCTGCTCATGATGGCGGCGCTGTGGAAATGGAAAACGGAGGGGGACAACCGCTGGTTCTTTTTGTTCTGTATGTATTCCGGTATTTTTGCGGGCATCAAATACACCTCGCTCCACGGGCTGATAGCTGCCGGCGCGGCGGTTTTAGCCGCTGAAACCGTCGCGGCAAAGAGAGATTTCCGTCGGCTCTCGAAAAGGTTCTTTATATTTGCGGGCATCGTGCTCGCGGCGGTGCTGCCGTACCTTGTCAAGAATTATCTGATAAGCGGGAATCCGGTATATCCTCTGATGTACGGGATATTTGGCGGGAAATGGCTAACGCCGTTGCAAGTAGAGCGGATGCTGGCGTACGTCGATTCGCACGGGATGGGGCATGATTGGAAGCATCTGGTGCTGCTTCCATGGAACCTGACGATATGGGGAAAGCCCGGGTATGAATATTTCGACGCGGTCATTACGCCGCTGTGGTTGATTTTTCTGCCGGTTTTGTTTGTGATCCGGCGGACTGCGCCTGTTGTGAAATGGCTGCTTTTTGTTTGCACGGTTTACTTCGCGAGCTGGTTGCTCTCCACACACATCACGCGATATCTCATGCCCATCTTTCCTCTTCTCAGTCTGTTAGCCGCGTATGTGATTGTGGTTCTAAAAGAGAAGGGCGCTGCCGTTTCTCCATTATTCGGAAGGATCAGTTTTGCGGTAATTGCGGCCGCATGCGGGATAGTCTGGTTTTCTTTTTCCTTCACCTATCCGCTGAGGGTTCCGGCGCAATTCGGGCCGGTTGTCTGGGGTGAACAGACGGGCGACGAGTTTCTCAAGGAGACAGTTCCCGGGTATGAGACTTTCCAGTACATAAACAAGAACCTGCCTCTCGACGCCCGGATCGCGTTTTTCTGGGACAACCGGGGCTTTTTCTGTGAGAGAGAGCAGATTGGAGACAGTGTTTTTGAGGCTCCGAGCATGCTGGAGCTGGTGAGCGAGGCTGGGACTGCCGAAGCTTTTTATCAGAAACTGAAGTCAATGGGGATTGGTTTTGTTCTCTTTAATGAGTTCTATTTCACGAAGTTTCCGCCGTTCGCTCTTTCGGCGGAGGACAAGTCGCGGCTGGATGAGGACTGCATGGTGTTCAGGGAGTTCCTGAAGGGATACTGTCTGCCATTTTACACATCCGATGGAACAATTCTCTATGAGGTGCATCGGTGACGCAGAAACTGTCGGCGCTGGAGATGAAATTAAGATGAAGATGCCGCTGAAGCGGAATATTGCCCGAGCGGGGGTCCTGCTGTTCATTGCCATTGCGACGGCATGTTCGCTTGTTCACAGAGAGCGGCAGGATAATGTGGTTTTGATCGTCATCGATACGATCCGGCCGGATCGGCTTGGCTGTTATGGATTCTCTCTGGGGACAAGCCCGCACATCGACAAGCTCGCCCGCGAGGGGGTGCTGTTTGAAAAGGCAGTCACGTGTGCTCCGGTCACCTTGCCTTCGGTTTCCACGATTCTAACGTCTACGTATCCCCATTATCATAATGTCAGATACAACGGCAAGTTTTTTCTACACGATTCCAGCATAACTCTGGCGGAGGTATTACAGGAGAAGGGGTATGCGACCGCCGCTTTTATCGGCGGATTTCCGCTGGACTCGCGGTTCAAGACAGATCAGGGGTTCGAGCTGTTCGATGATGATTTTTCTGTTTCCGTCAAGAAAAAGGAAAGGTCATGGATCGGACACGAGGTCGAGGGATTTGAGAGGACGGCGGCCGAGGTAAATGAGCGGGTATTCCGCTGGCTGGAAGAGAAGAAGAACGAGAAGTTCTTCCTGATGGTGCATTACTTCGATCCACACTGGCCGTACGAGCCGCCGCCGCCGTACGACGCGCTCTTCGATAGTCCTTACAATGGGGAAGTGGCTTATACGGATGAACAGGTAGGCAGGTTACTTAAGAAACTTGAATCGTTGGGGCTGAAGGAGAAAACGCTCGTAGTGCTGGCGGGCGATCATGGTGAGGGATTGGGCGCCCATAAGGAGCTCACGCACGGCCAATTCCTTTTCGATACGACCATGCTGGTTCCTCTCATTCTGTCTCATGAAAGTCTGCCGAAGGGGCGGCGGATCGGCGAAATGGCGAAGACACTCGATATCATGCCCACGATCCTCTCTATCCTTCGTATCACTGAAGGCTCTTCCGAGATGCAGGGGGTCAGCCTGTTGCCGCTGCTCAAGGGGGCGGAAATTGAGGAGCCGATCC
This sequence comes from Candidatus Abyssobacteria bacterium SURF_5, assembly GCA_003598085.1. Taxonomy (NCBI): domain Bacteria; kingdom Pseudomonadati; phylum Candidatus Hydrogenedentota; class Candidatus Abyssobacteria; species Candidatus Abyssobacteria bacterium SURF_5. The sequence continues at coordinate 62,587 of QZKU01000026.1, read as the reverse complement.
TGCTGGAAACCTTGCTGCCGTATTATGAGAGCGACGATCTGAACGATATCCCGGTCAAACTCAGCGGACTGCGAACGCGCGAATGGAAGTTGGTATATGTCATGATGGAGAAGGAGACGGGCAAGGAATACGTGGGGCAACTTTATCACGTTGGCAGGGACCCGCTGGAACTGTTCGATGTAATGGGCGACAATCGGGAGACGTACAATCTTTTAATGGACCAGATGATCAATCTGACGAGAAAGTATGGTCCGACAGGCGCTCCAAAGCAGACCGTACAAGAGATGGATTCAGATACGGAGGAGAAGCTGAAGAGTCTCGGCTATTTGAAGTGATGCGCTCTCCGACATCGATTGATGCTTCGACGCCGTCGCCGTTGATTCTACTTTTGAAGGGAGCGCAGTTGGAAAATGATTATATCGCGCCTGCCCGGCTCGACAATATATGGGTACTGGCGGAAGAGATATTCGCCCAGTCTCGAATCGGCAGGCTGTTCTTCCTCCAGGGTGGAGAAAAGGAAGAGTGCGGGCTCTTCTGACTCCCTCAGATTGACAAATTCTTTCAGAGTATCAATTTGCCCGATGTAATTGCGGTCGAGGTAGAAGAAGAAGGCCGGCGAAAGCGCGTCAAAATTGTACCCGAAGCCGGGGGCTCCGGCGATCAGGTCCGACGGCTTTGTTACTTCGTGCAGCGTCTGAGCCAGCGCATATCCCCTTTGGTTCTCTTCATTCCAAATCATCTTGTCGTATTTCACCTGCACGTGATAGGACATAACAACCAGGTACAGGATCAGCAGAATTGCTCCTGCGCCGGCAATCTTCTTTCTCCTGACATCCAGGATGATTTGTGAAGCGGCCAACGAGAGGTAAGGAGCCGCCATGGTAAGAAAGTGCAGGTGACTGACCACCATCGAGAGGAACGCCACGTGAAACAAGACGGGAAAGAGGAGGAGTGAGATCATCAGATGGTTGTCGGGCGTCGGTTCCCGCTTGAGAAGAAGGGCCTTTCGCAGCCGCCACACCCCCAGCGCTATCATTGGAAGGGTGACTAATTCATAAACGTTGCGCGCATACTTGCCTGCATTGATCCCAAAAAAGTTCAGGAGATATTTTAGGCTGAGCACGCTTTCGTTCATCGCTTTTGCCGTCACCATCTCCATGTCGTGCCTCAGCAGAAGAAGTTGTCCGAGGTAAACCAGGCCCACAAGCAGGGAAGCGCTCAGTACCCCGGTAATAGCCGCCGAATTCTTTTTGGATGAGCGCAGAAGCAGATTGGCGAGAATAACTGAGGGTGCGACAAAAAAGCCGGAGACATGATGCAGGCATGCAACGACTGTGCTGACGACGGTGAGGAAGAGAAGCATTTTGGAAGGTGTGCGCGTCCACAAGCCGTAGGATATTAGAGCGCCAAGCGAGAAAAGGAACGTCCACGAGATGTAAAGCAAAAACATATTTACGGGGAGCGCGAGGAAAATCAGGCTCGCGAGCAGGGCGGTTGTCGGCCCGTACAATTTTCGCAATGCCAGAGAAAATGTGATAAAGAGCGCGAGCGCATACGCCAGCTCGACCAGCCGGAAATGAGAAGAGCTGACGCCGCTCAGCCGGAACACAATCGAATTGATTACAAAAAAAGCCGGCATTTCGGTGAACTTGAACCGGAGGTCATCAGGGTTCGGATTGAGGTTGTCGCAGACCCCGAACCAGTGGGTGGCATACCCATGCCGCAGGTAATTCAGCGAGCGAATCGCATAAAACGGTTCTCCCGCCAGCGGTTTTCCGTAATCTCGGAACGGCTCGAAGAGGTGTCTCAGGTTCAGGCCGACGAAGAGGACCCAGATAATGATAATGCCGCCGAGCCAGATGCGAGAGAGAAGCGAGGAGCGTTCAGCAAAACGAAGTTGAGTTCCTGAACGCACGGGCGGATGTTCATAAGTTTGTTGATGCATTTTTGTGAAGTCAATCGCGCTGGCCGATCTTCCTGGCGGGAACGCCGCCGACGATGGAATATGGTCCGACATCGGAAGTGACGACCGCGCCCGCGCCGATGATCGCGCCGTCGCCGATTGTGACACCCGGAAGGATGACCGCGTTTGCGCCGATCCACACGTCGCTGCCGACAATAATCCGCTTTCGCTCGTGTCCTTGGAAGAGGATGGGTATCCCCTTGACGTTATAGCGATGCTGGGAGGAGGTGATCACTACGTTTGGCCCGATGAGGACATAATCGCCGAAAGTAATTCCACCCCGGCCGTAAATATGGACGCCCCTGTTGACGTTCAGGTTTTTGCCCACCTCAATTCCATAGCTATGTTGAAAAAAGGCGCCCGGAAAAATGAACGGGAGCGCATCCATTTTCTTGCAGATCACCTTGAGGAAAAGATAACGGAGCAAGAAGCCCTCGAACCCGGGGATGTAGCGGAAAATCCACGCGACATATTCCTCGAGGAAAAGCACGAAGACTTGCTTGAGTGAAAAATTACGGAAGAAGTTTTTTATCTGATCGCGCGTGCTGGGCATGCTGTCGTTCTAACTAATATTCGATTCCCCTCCGGGCTTGCTCCCCCCGGCGCCACGGATGCTTGACTTCATGCATCTCGGTCACGTAATCGGCAGCCTCGAGCAGGAGTGGATGCGCATTTCTGCCCGTAAGCACAACTTCGACATCCCGCCGCTTGCGCTTCAGCAGCGCTTGTACTTCCTCGGGCGCAACCAGATTAAATCCGATTGCGTAGTTAATTTCATCGAGAATGACGAGGTCGTATTCATCTTCGGTAAGCGCGCGTTCAGCCAAATCCATCCCCTTTCGCGCGGCGTCCAGGTCCGCGATCCGGAGATTCTGCGGGTCGACGTGACACTTCATACAGCCCGTGCACGTTGCATCAGCGGAAGGATCCTCAAGCAGGCGGACGCATTCGGGTCCCATCTGCACGATCTCGAACTCCGGCGCCAGCTTTAGAGCCGCTTTCAACTCGCCATATCTGTTCGATCTTTTCAAGAACTGGATCATGATGACTTTCAAGCCTCCACCGGCGGCGCGCATCGCCAGACCGAGCGCGGCGGTTGTCTTGCCCTTGCCTTCTCCTGTCAAGATGTGGACGCGGCCGAGGGCGTCGTGCGACTGTTCCTGCTGAGTGGACATGATCGAGCACTAAGCCTCATCAAAATGGTCCAGATTATCAACCGAGGTCACAACGCTGGTGGCGATATTCACCAGATGGCTGGAGACGCGCTTGAAGTAGCGTGCAAGGAGCGTATACGCAACCGCTTTGTTGGTGGGAAGATTATCGACAATGAGCTGCTTGATGAGCATGTCGCATTGTGCGGTGATCATGTCGCCCTTTGCGATGATGGCATGAGCCGCCTCCTCATCCGACCACATGAACGCTTTGCGCGTTTTTCCGAACAGATTCTCCAACTGCTCCGCCAGTTCCTTCAGGGGGGTCTTGTAGCGGCCCTTATCGAAGGCGACATCGAACATGGTTGAGAGTTCGTAGATATTCTTGCAATAGTCGCCGACTCGCTCGGCGTCCTTGACGACGCTCATGAGCACCAGGCAGGCGGGCACGTCGGCGTGCGGGTGGAGTGTAAGGTGGCTGATGATCTTTCGCCGGATGCTCCTTTGATGCTCATTTACCTCCTTATCTTTTGCGTAGAGGTCTTTGGCGACTTCGGCGCTTCCCTTTTTTGCCATGAGCACCTGAACGGCAGTATCGAACATCCATTCGGTCTTTTCAATCATTTGCGTGAATTCATTGAGCATGTCGTTCAGGGGCGATTTCGCCCGCAACATGTCCAAGAGCTCTTTGAGCATGAAGCATCTCCTTGCGGCTGGTCCGCCTGGCTCCAGTATTATTATATCCGACCCGCCCGATTTCTCCAATTCGGCAACTTTACCGCGCGCGTTTTTGAATCCTCTTTGAAAGCATCGAAAAGAGAAGTATCAAACTTGGAAGCGCGGCCAGGAGCAGCATTCCAACAACTGTCAAGCCATACTCGCTCAGATAAATACACAAGCCGGGTACGTAGAAAAACACGACAATGACATACAGAAACGGGACCAGACGGTTTTCGGCTGATCTGTTGCCCATTTCCCGCGCCAGTCCAATGGGAATGAAACGAAGCGGGTAAATGATCAGAATGCCGAAAGCGTTGAACAGCAAATGCGTGAAGGCCACGGTTACGCCTCCCAGATTGCCCGCCGAAATAGTGGCCAGCGACGCCAAAAGAGCAGTGACCGTAGTCCCCATGTTTGCTCCGAGAGTGTATGGAAATATCTGTTCGAGCGTAAGGATTCCGGCTGCGGCCATCGGGACGATCAAGGATGTGGTGACGGAACTGCTCTGCACTACCGCCGTAAAGATGAGGCCCATGAGAAAGCCGAGCGCCGCATTTCGGAACATGTACGTGCTGAAGAAGGATTCGATTCGAGAGAGGACGAGGCTCTTGAGTACTTTCACAATAAGAAAGAGCGAGAAGAACAAGAGGAGCAGCGAGATAACGAGCAAGCCGATGCCCATGACAATCTGGGAAAGCTGAAAGGTTGCAATGGAATCGGTAATCGCGCCCACTACCGGCTTAATGGCCTCTTTTACCGGGCTGTCAAATGTTGCCCCGCTGGCGCTTCCGAACAGACTTGTCGCAAATAGAGCCGCTCTTTCCAGCAGACCGAACATCATTTCGAGCGGAAACAGGATGACGACCGCGATCAGATTGAAGAAATCATGAACGATCCCCGCCTGTATGGCGCGTTTGAACTCGTCGCGGCGTCCGACGTGGCCGTGGGCCACCAGCGTATTGGTGACGCTGGTGCCGATATTGGCCCCCATAATAATGGGAATCGCGACATTGATCGTGAGGACTCCGCTGCCGACGAGGCCGACGGTGAGCGAGGTGGTGAACGAAGAACTTTGAACAAGCGCGGTCGTCAGTATCCCGATGAAGAGGCCGACAAACCGGTTGCTCGCCAGAGCGAACAGCTTTTCGGCCGAGTCCTGCCCAAAGAACCTGAACGCGCTTTCCATCAGGCCGATACTCACCAGAAACAGGTAAAGGAGAAAAATAATGGCCGCAATTTTGACAGCGGGCTTGCCTATGGTCATTCCTTTTACAGCGGTTATTTTGAGCGTTCCTCGATGCGAGGTTTTTTCGCGGTCGGCGGGAGCGTGAGCAGCAGCGGCGTTTTTTTCTTCTAAAAGGCCCATGGCTCGATGTGATCCCCACTTGTTGAAGTCAGACGCAATTCAAGAAAAAATTTTCAGACTCCAAATTGAGGCAGGAAATGAGACCTATAGAAATCGAGAGCGTAGCGGTCGGTCATGCCCGCTATGAAATCCACTGCCAGGCGCTCGAGCGGCTCTTCGGGCTCGGCGATTTTTATTTCATTCAGAAAGATATTCGGATTTTCGATGAGCAGGTAGAAGATCTCTTTCAAAATTCTCTTGGTCCTGTTGATTGGGTCCTGGATTTCCGGGCGCGGATACAAGTTTTGGAACAGATAAGCACGCAAGCGATTTGTCGCCCGCAATATGTCCGGGCTCATCTGGATGCAGGCCTCCTGGCTGTTGAGAATAACGTCGGCCACCATTCGGTCGATCCGGGAAGAAGAAGTGTTTCCGAGGACTCTCACACATTCCGGGGGAAGATCGTGGTTGCCGATCAATCCGCTCCGGATGGCGTCGTCTATGTCGTGGTTAATATAGGCGATCCCGTCCGAAATTCGCACGACCTGCCCTTCAAGCGTTGTTGGGCCTTCGCCGTTGGCGCCCTCAAATATGTCAATCGGCCCCTTTGAATGGTTGAGAATTCCGTCGCGCACCTCGAAGGTGAGGTTCAAGCCCTTGCCGTTCTCCAGTTTCTCCACGATCCTCAGGCTCTGCTCGTTGTGAGAGAACCCGCCGCTATGAAGCTCATTGAGGACCGTTTCACCCGCATGTCCGAACGGAGTATGTCCGAGGTCGTGCCCGAGGGCGATTGCCTCGGTCAGGTCTTCATTGAGGCAGAGGGCGCGCGAGATTGTGCGGGCTATCTGGGCGACCTCGAGGGTATGAGTGAGGCGCGTGCGAAAATGGTCGCCGGTCGGCGAGAGGAAAACCTGCGTTTTATGCTTCAAGCGGCGGAACGATTTTGAGTGGATAATGCGGTCCCGGTCGCGCTGATAGCTGGTCCGGTACGGGCACTCGTCGATCGGCCTGGCTCTCCCTCTGCTCTCGTCGCTGAACGAAGCCCGCTGCGAGAGATATTCGTGCTCGCGCTTCTCAAGCATCTTGCGGATAATCATTCCTCGTACGCAGAAGTCGTTTTCTGATTTCATGGAAAAAGATTTCACCCGTCGCGGGTTAATGTTTGATTTCTCGATAGTTCGCGGCAAAGATGGAGGTTTCACGCGGTATTATATGGACCACTCGGAACTTTGTCAAGAACAAGAAGAAACAGCCGCTCCAATATCGAGTCGTGGCAAGAAAACACAAGAAACGGGGTCATGTGATGACACGACCCCGTAAGAATTTCTCCTTTACGTTACGGCCTCATCGCGCGCAATCGGCGGATGCGTTCCTCGATTGGCGGGTGCGTGCTCAACAGGTTCCAGATGCTTTTACCGCGCAGCGGATTGACGATGAACAGGTGAGCCGAGGCCGGGTTGGCCTGAAGCGGTCTTGCCTGCGCGCCGCGCTCGAGCTTTGCCAATGCATCGGCGAGTCCGTACGGGCTTCCGGCGATTCGAGCGCCTGAATCATCAGCGCCATATTCGCGCGAGCGCGAAACGGCGAGTTGGATGATCGTTGCCGCGATTGGGGCCAATATTGCAGCGGCGAGCAGGCCGAATACGCCGCCGTTGTCTCGGTCGTCTCTGCCGCCGAAGCCGCCGAACATCGCGCCCCAGCGGATCATGATTCCCAGCATCGAGATGGCGCCGGCGAGCGTGGCCGCTATCGAGCCGACCAGCATGTCGCGGTTTCGCACATGCGCGAGTTCGTGAGCGAGCACACCGCGAAGCTCGTTTTCGTCAAGCAGACTCAGTATGCCCTGTGTCACGGCCACGACGGCGTGGTTCTTGTTTCTGCCGGTCGCGAAGGCATTCGGCGATTGGCTCGGGATAATATACACGCGCGGCATCGGCAATCCCGCACTGAGCGCCAACTCCTGCACCATCGAATAGAGTCTTGGCGCCTCGTTCGGCGAGACCGGCTGCGCGCGGTACATTTTCAAAACGAGTTTATCGCTGAACCAGTAAGAGCCGACATTCATGATCAGCGCGAAAAAGAACGCGATCATTGCGCCGTCCCTGCCGCCGACGGCCTGCCCGACGAATATGAGCAGGAGCGTGAGCGCTGTCAGCAGGAACGCTGTCCGAAGAGTATTCATCAATAATATTCCTCCTTGGGCCTTTGGGGAAGCCCGGCTTTATCATCAGACTCATCAATATTTTACCACATATCTTCATTCACATCAAACGGTTTGACACAGAGCAAACCCCGCAGACACTCGCGAACAGGTGTGGGCGCGATGCCGGCGGGGTATCTGTCCTCTCATGCACTTTTTATGGCGATTTTTTGGGGCGCCGCTTCTTTCTTCTTATGGAGTGTCAGCGTGAGGATACCGTTTTCCGTCTTTGCGTCGACCGCTGAGGTATCGAGTTCATCGCCCAGGATAAAGCTTCGCAGGTATTCGGCGGAATCGCTTTCCTGGTGGATCACTCTCAGATCGGATTTCAGTTGCTTGCGTTTTCCCTTTACGGTCAATTCATCGCCGTCGATTTGGATGTCGAAATCTTCCTTGTCGACTCCCGGCATCTCGGCCTGGAGAATAACGGCTGTCGGCGTCTCCCGTATTTCGACGGCAGGGATGCGAAAGCGTTGTTTTTCCGGCCTCGGGATATTCATCTATTTTTCCTCCTTTATCAGGTATGGTTATCGCGGCTTTGTTTACGCCGGTTTTTTGCACTGGATCTATGAGACAGTTCGATGATCGATTGATTCTTGCTTCGGGGACAGGCGCCATTTCCCTACATGGAGCCCGTCCCCTTCGCCTGGACATTCTCCGTCGCACCTTGTCGGACAGTCTCCGTGGCCATTCGGAAATCAGTCGATGTTCACCTTGATCTGTTTCGGCTTGGCCTCTTCTTTCTTGGGCATCTCGATTTCGAGAACGCCATTCTTGAAAGAGGCCTTGCATTTGGCGGAATCCACCACGGTCGGGAGCGTGATTGAGCGCTGGAATGAGCCGTACGAGCGTTCGAGCCGGTAGTAGCTGTGTTCCTTTTTCTCCTCTTCCTTCTTTTTCTCGCCTTTGATCGTCAAGGTGTTGCCCAAAATGTTGACGTCAATGTCCTTCTCGCTCATTCCCGGAAGTTCCGCCTTCACAAAGACCGAGTTCTCATTTTCGGCCACATCGATAGCCGGCGCCCATTCGCCCTGGAGCAGGCCGGCGCCCTCGGACGGCCGTCTGCTCAGAGTCCAGTCGAACAGGCGGTTAATTTCATCCTGGATCCCCATCAGGTCTCTGAAGGGATCCATTTCAGCTCTTGGTCTCCATCTCATGATGGCCATATTCGTTTCCTCCTTTCATTTTCTACTTTTTGTCCTCATCTACCACTTCATAATCGGCGTCGATTACGTCTTCGCCGCCGCCTCTTTCCTCCTTGCGCGAGCCGTTTCCGCTCGGTCCGCCCGCCGCGCCGGACTGAGGCCCGGCCTGTGCGCCGGCTTTCTGATAGATTTCACTCGACACCTGTTGCCAGGTTTGTTGCAGGGCATCGGTCGAAGATTTAATCTCGCCGACTTCGCCGGACTTGATTGCCTCGTTAACGCGCCCGACGGCAGTCTCGATGCTGCTTCTGGCATCAGGAGACAACTTGTCTCCGAGCTCCCTGAGGTTTTTCTCGGTCTCGTAGACCAACGATTCCGCCCGGTTGGTGGCATCGGCTTTTTCGCGACGCTGACGGTCTTCGCCCGCATGCACCTGAGCGTCTTTTACCATGCGGTCTATCTCCTGTTCGTTCAAGCCGCTGGACGCCTCGATGCGGATTTTCTGCTCGCGGCTGGTCGCAAGGTCCTTCGCAGACACGTGCAAGATCCCGTTTGCGTCGATATCGAAGGTCACCTCGATCTGCGGCAGGCCGCGCGGCGCCGGCGGCAGTCCTGTCAGGTGGAACCGGCCGATGGTCTTGTTGTTGGAGGCCATTTCGCGCTCACCCTGCAGCACGTGAATCTCGACACTGGTCTGGTTGTCTTCCGCGGTGGTGAATATCTCGCTCTTGCGGGTCGGGATGGTAGTATTGCGCTCGATCAGTTTCGTGAAGACGCCGCCTTTGGTCTCGATGCCGAGCGAGAGCGGAGTCACGTCGAGCAGCAACACGTCCTTGACCTCGCCGGCGAGAACACCCGCCTGGATCGCCGCCCCTATGGCGACAACCTCGTCGGGGTTCACTCCCTTGTGCGGGTCCTTCTTGAAGATGCCCTTTACCAGGTCCTGCACCTTCGGCATGCGGGTTTGCCCGCCGACAAGGACAACCTCATCGACCTGTTCGGGGTTCAATCCGGCGTCCTGGAGGGCCCGCATGACAGGTCCGCGCGTTCGCTCGACCAGATCGTCAACGAGTTGCTCGAGTTTCGAACGAGTCAGCGTGATATTCAGGTGCTTCGGGCCTGCCGCATCGGCTGTAATGAATGGGAGATTGATATCGGTTGTCTGCGAGCTCGAAAGCTCGATCTTTGCCTTCTCCGCAGCTTCCTTCAGCCGTTGCAGGGCCATCCGGTCTTTCCGCAGGTCGATTCCCTGTTCCTTCTTGAACTCGTCGGCCAGCCAGTCGATGACCCTTTGGTCGAAATCGTCGCCGCCTAGATGAGTGTCACCGTTGGTCGAAAGCACTTCGAAAACGCCCTCACCCAATTGGAGGATGGAGATATCGAATGTGCCGCCGCCAAGGTCATAAACGGCGATTTTCTCGTCCTTCTTTTTGTCCAAACCATACGCCAGCGATGCCGCCGTGGGTTCATTGATGATCCGAAGAACCTCCAGACCGGCAATCCTTCCCGCATCCTTTGTGGCCTGGCGCTGAGAGTCGTTGAAATAGGCCGGAACGGTAATGACAGCCTGAGTCACTTTCTGCCCGAGATAATCCTCGGCGCTCTGTTTCATTTTCTGCAGAATCATCGCCGAGATCTCCGGCGGCCGGTAAGTCTTTCCGCCTGCCGCCACCTGACAATCGCCATTTGGCGCGGCGCTCACTTTATAAGGCACCAGCTTGATCTCGCTGCTTACTTCCCCGTATTTGCGGCCCATGAAGCGTTTTATCGAGAAAACCGTGTTTTCGGGATTGGTGATTGCCTGTCGCTTTGCCACTGTGCCGACCAGTCGTTCGCCGGTCTTTGTGAAAGCGACTACAGACGGCGTTGTCCTGCCGCCCTCACTGTTCGGGATGACCACGGATTCCCCGCCTTCGAGCACTGCAACACACGAGTTCGTGGTACCCAAATCTATGCCGATAACTTTTGCCATTAAAATCATCTCCTTAGTTTAAGAGTCCATGTTCAGAGTTATTTTCTCGACTGTATTGATTGCAACCGGTGTGCCAACTATATTATTTATTTGTAACTCTTTGCTTGTCAGGTGGTTATATCTGTTCATGGGGGCGCTGAATGGTAAGATCGTCGAGAGTGAGGCCGCTTGTTGTTTCGTATTGAAACATGATAAATGTGGGAAAATGACAAATTAATGGCAGGAAATCGGAATCGCAAGAGGCTGGGAGAGCTATAATATCTTGATAAATTCTGAATAGGGTGATAGAAGGAGAGATGGAGGAGCCATTGTGAAAGTAACCATCGTGGGGTCAGGCTGCGGGATACCGAATCCAGACCGCGGTTCGCCCTGTATTGCGGTGAATGTGGGGAAAGAATTGCTGGTTTTCGACTGCGGTCCTGGCGCCGTAAGGGCAATGGCGCATGCCGGGATTCATTGGGCGGCATTGGACATGCTGTTTTTCACCCATTTTCACACCGACCACGTGGGCGATCTGGCGGCGCTTCTGTTTGCGCTGAACATTCCGGATGTCAACCGCACGAATTCATTGGCGCTCTTTGGGCCGCCCGGCATTCAGAGGCTTTATGAGAATCTTGTGACAGCTTACGGAGACTGGCTTACTCCGAAACGATACGAACTCTTCATCGAGGAGCTGCATGGAGAGCCGCTCGAGGGGGCGACATGGCGGCTGGATCTGACAAAGGCCGAGCATACGCAGCCGGCATATTCGTATCGTCTTGAGGCTGACGGCGCCGCTCTGGTGTATTCAGGAGACACTGATTACAGTGAAAACATAATTCGATTGGCGGACGGAAGCGATTTGCTCATACTGGAATGCTCTTATCCAAATGAGATAGCGGTTCCCGGCCATTTAACTCCGGAGAAAGCGGGCGAGATGGCGGAGCGCGCAGCTTGCAGGAAATTGGCGCTGACGCATATATATCCGGTTGCCGCCGGTTACGATTTGGCCGGCCAGTGCCGAAGGGCGTATCACGGTGAAGTGGTCGTAGCTGAAGACGGGATGTCTTTTGAGCTGGGTAGAAGCCGCTCGCGGTAAGAAGTCAAACTTTCACAGAAGATCGGCGGGAATCAAGAAAAATCAGCGACAGGGGCTGGTGCGGTTTTAAATGTTTCCGGGATTTTTCGGATCATGATCAGTCCTCCTGCCAGCAAGAAAACGATCACGACGAACAGAATGTTGTATCCAGGTCCTGACGAGGCGCCGAATCTGTCGACCATCGGACCCAGAGCAGGGGGAACAATGGCCCACGGAATGAGGAACGTGTACTGCATCAATCCCATATACTTTCCCGCATCGGCCTCGGGAACCAGATCTGAAACAAGCGTCCAATACATGCTCAGGTATGCGCCATTGCCCAGGCCGTAAAGGAGTCCGCTGATATAGAGTGTGGAGTGCAGACGCGGAGAAATGAGGAAGTTGAGGATACAAGCCAGTTGGAGCAAGCAACCGATAAGCAACACTCGTTTGCGTCCCAATCGGTCGGCGATGACACCCGAGCCAAACGAAGACGGGATGGCCGCAGTCATCGCGATGAGGACGACGGTACCGAAAGTCTTGTTGAAGTGGACCGGGTCGACCTGGTCCTTGATGAAGTAGAGCAGGAAACATACCATAGCCACCATTCCCATCTGCGTCAGGAGGTTAAAGGCGGCCAGTCTCTTCAGGCCGTCGCCGCTTTCGAGTTTCGGGAAATAGATTTCCTTCCATGAATCCGCCGGCCGCGCCGACCGAAAGGCCGGAGCAGGCTCTCTTATGGCGAGTGCGACCCAGAGATTGGAGACAACGTTGACAGCGCCCGCGATAATGGCAAGAAGCAGCAGCCGTCCGGCCTCCACCAGCCGTGGTGCGAGAACATGGGCAGACATCATCCCGATCAGATTGGCTATCTGGATCAAGCCGGAGACACGGCCGCGGCGCTCGATGGGGACGATGTCGCGGACGAGCGCGCGGTTGGGAAACCACAGCGCGGCCGCGGCATGCATGAGCACTATCAGGGCGAGCAGGAACAGATAGTTTCCCGAGTAGACCATCAGCATGATGAAGACGGCCATCATGGATGCGGCAGCGATGTAATAGGGTCTTCTGCGGCCCATCTCGCTGGTTGTTCGGTCGCTGAGGGCGCCAATGAGCGGAATCAGGATGATCACCATGATATTCCCTGCGCCGCTCATCAGTCCGAGACGGGTGTTTTTTACTGAATCGTCTACGAGTCCGAGCAAGATGTTTGGGGACATGTAGGTAGTGGCGACGTTCCAGCAGAACACCCAGCCGAGGTAATTGACGCTGAGTTGAGCGAGATACAGCCAGTTTTGAGGTGCTCTCGAAGAATTTTTCATATCTGCCGGGCCGGGACCGTGAGATTTTTGTCATTATAGCATACGAGAAGCAATGCGGGCGGTTCAGTAAATCGGCATATTGATCTTTGCTTCGGTGGCAATAATGGCTCATTCGTGCAAAAATAGGGACAGGATATTTTACGTAACGACCTGCGTGCTCTCCCAGCGAGAGACGCATTTGTTGAGAACGCGATGGTGCGCACGGCGAAAACAAAGGAGCAACTGCTGGAAAGTGTTGCTCACCTCGAAGCGGAACTGGATAAACTGCAAAAAATCTCAACCAAATGCGAGCTAGCCGTCAAGGAGTTGAAAGAGAGCGAGGAGAAGTTTCGATTGGTGACGGAGACGATTCAGGATGTTTTCTGGATGAGCACGCCATATCCGAAGAAGATGATTTATGTGAGTCCGGCGTATGAGACGATCTGGGGGCGCTCCCGCGAAAGCCTGCACAAGGAGCCTTATTCTTTCCTGGAAGCCATTCATCCGCGCGACCGTCCGCGGGTTTTTAATTGGATGAAGGGTGGATATCAGGAAGAAATGGAATACAGGATTGTGCGGCCGGATGCTTCCATCCGCTGGATTCGAGACCGGGGTTTTCCCATTACCGACAAGGACGGGAAGGTGGTGAAATTTGCGGGGGTTGCCAGTGACATCACTTTGTTAAGAAGTAAACATGAATTGTTCAGTCGCGCGGAGAGGCTGGCGGCCCTGGAGCGTGCAGTGGCTTTTGTGGCTCATGAAGTGCGAAATCCGCTGCAGGTGATTGAAATGGGAATCGAGATGTTGGCAAAGGAAGTGAAAGGGCAGCGGAATACGATCGAAATACTGGGGGAGCTTCATTACGGAGTCAATGCTCTGGCCGAAGTCATCAATTATCTGGTGGATTATGCACTTCCTTTGCATCTACAGATTTCATCGTTAACCGTCAGCGAGGTGGTAGACGAGGCCCTGGACAAGGTAAGCTACAAGCTCAAGAATACCAAAGTGAGAAAAGAGCTGGATGTCGATTCGGTAAGAGTGATGGGAGACAAGGAAAAACTTGCGCAAGGTCTTTCCAATATCATCACCAACTCTATTGAAGCAATGCCCCGTGGTGGCTTACTCGCGATCCGGTCGCGAAATTTTCCATATCAAAACCCGAAGCGGGTGATACTGAGAATCGCCGACCGCGGATGCGGAATTTCTCCGGAGAACCTTCCACGCGTCATCGAGCCCTTTTTCAGTACGAAACCGGGTGGCGTAGGGCTTGGGCTCAGTATTTCGAGAAAGATTGTGCGGGCGCACAAGGGAAGCATGATCATCAGAAGCAAGAAGAATAGAGGGACGACTGTCAGGATAAGTTTGCCTGCAGAACAAAGCCTTCTCGCGCCGACCTCAGCGTTATCATTTCCCGAATAGTTTCCTCAACTGCTGTTCCGCCTCGCCCAGAACATCTTTGCCCGGCATATCGGCAGGCAGTTGCTCCGTGATTGTCCCTTCTTCTTTTTTGGGGGCTGCCTGTGGCACCTCACCTGTTTCTGCAATGTTCATAGCAATTGAGCAGGGATCGTCGCCCTCCGATTCGCCGGCGAGAACTGCGGCGATGCCGGAAGGCTCCTGTTTACCGCCCAAAAGCTGACTGATGATCGTCACCGGTTGCCGGGGATCGATCGCCAGCCTTGGATTCGCCAGAGTGCCTCCGAGTCTGAAGGATTTGCTCAATTCGCCGATATCAACTCCCGTCCTGGCGCCGGCTTCGGCGAGCACTCCTTCTTTAGCGGCAGGCACAATTGCGAGATCGAGTTCCTCGGTTCGCAAATCAATGATTCCCTCGCCGGCCACGGTTATGCTTTCGGTGGCGATGAGGAGGACGGTGCTCTTTGCGAGCCCGTTCTTGATGTCGAACCGGCTGACAAAGCACTGCAGTTCGGTATAATCCATTCCTTCCGACGGCGAGTACAGCAGGCGGAAGAGTCCCGATCCAAAATCTCCTTCAAGCAGTGATAGATATTTGTTATTGATTCGCCCGCCGCCCATGCTCATCACGGTCTTCCCGTCCAACCCGGCCATCAATTCGGCAACTGAATCACCGTTTCCCGTCAATTCGATATCGGCATCGAGCTTACCGTAGATGCGGTCCACAATTCCCAACTCGCTCAGCATGCGCTCGAGGTCGAGTTGATCGATTTTCAGATTAACATTCAGATCGGCTGTCTCGGCTTTTGCTGACAGATTCAATTGGCCGGCGAAGGACCCGCCGCCGGCTGAAGCCTGTATCGGCTGTATCGCAAGTGTTCCATTGTTCAGGGTGATCTTGGTTGCCAAATCGGTGAGTGCGAGCCGTGGCAAGAGGATGTGTTTAGCCTGCAGGTTGGCCTCTCCATCCACCTTTTTAACGATATCCAGGGGCAATTCATTTTCTGAGAAAACCTTCTGTTTCGTGGATTGGGTCTGACCGGCGGGCTCGGTTTTCTTTGAATTGTTCTTCTCCTCCGCCATGATTGAGCGAAGGTCAAGGACTTGCGACTCAAAAGCCGCTGAAAACCGAGGTCGTTCACCCTCCATTGAAAACTCCGCTGTACCGGAGATATCGCTATTAGACAGGTGCGCTTTGATATCAGACAACTTATAGGTGTTTTCTGCGGGATCGGTCAATCTGGCTGACAAGTCAAACTTCCCAAGATCCGGAACCTCTTTCACACCCGCCAATGTCGCAACTTCAGTCAGGGACTGCCCTTCTGCTATAAGATTCAAATCAATACCCTTTGCCCCAAGCACATCCTGAACGGCTCCATTCAAATGTACATCGGTTCCCAGCGTCTTGGCCCTCAATTTCACCGGCCACGGATCCTGCGGATCGGTGATTGCCGCAAGGGAGCCCACTGTACCTTCCATTTCAAACGGATTCTCGTTATAAGCGCCTTCGGCCTCCATTTGAATTAAACCACCGCTTTTTTCAGTGGCTTGAAAGCTCAGGAGAGTGGCAGTGTGGGTAGTATCCTTTCTCTGATCCTTGTAAGTCAGCCGCCCGTTTTCTATTCGTACCTCCTCGAAAGTGAATGACTTCAGTCCATCCCCATCCTCGCCGGGTTTGGGCTCAGGAGGCTGCTCCTCCTTTTTCGGTTTTTGACCAAAGGATATATTTGATTCGCCGGTTTTGCTGGTTTCGACAAGGATATCGGGCCCGACGAGCACCAGATTCTTGACCTGGATGTCTCTGCGAAGGAGCGGGATAAGGGCGACCTGCACTTCGAGGCGTTCCATCGTCGCCATATTGGGTTGAGAACCCCACTCGGCGTTCTCGAAGGTGACACTTTCAACGGCAAGTATGGGCGAAAGACCCAGATGGAGTTTGACATCGCCCTCAAGATTCAGTTCGCGGCCGGTCGCCTGATAAACCGCGCGCTCCGCTCTGGGCTTGAGCGTATTGTAGTCAAACCGGATCAGGACCACGCTGATCACAATCGCCACAATCAAGATCAGCGCTCCTGCGGCGATAAGAATATATTTTGTTCGCATGCGCTTCCTCCTTGATTGACACTTTCTCCACTTATATTAGATCA
This sequence comes from Candidatus Abyssobacteria bacterium SURF_5, assembly GCA_003598085.1. Classification (NCBI taxonomy): domain Bacteria; kingdom Pseudomonadati; phylum Candidatus Hydrogenedentota; class Candidatus Abyssobacteria; species Candidatus Abyssobacteria bacterium SURF_5. Next base: position 46,170 of record QZKU01000026.1, on the reverse strand, counting down.
AATTATAGTCCCAAAATTCAACTGCGACTAGCCGATAGCGAGCGCAAGTCTGGAATTTTGCCTTTACCGTCGGGATTTGCCGTTGATAATGGTTTGGACAGTGCTATATACTTGGCTCAGGTAACGCCTGCCTCGCAGGAAACGAATCGAAGGGAGCGCCTCGAAACAGGGAGGAAACACATGCCTGCGTACCAATTTGATACCGAATACTTATTTGACATTGAAGCGGAGTTGAGCTTGCCCGAATTGATAGGGCAGGTGCCGGAGGGCCTGCGGATTCATTTCTACATCCAGGGAGGCAAATTTGAGGGGCCGAAGCTGAGGGGGACCCTGAAACCTGTGGGAGCGGATTGGTTTGTTATCCGGCCGGATGGCATCGGCCAGCTCGATGTGCGGGCGACGCTGGAAACGGACGACGGCGCAGCTATTTATGTCTATTACAAGGGCCTGATCGATTTTCCGGAAGACGTGAAGAAGGAGCTGGCGCAGGGTGGTCTACCGCAAGGCGGTGAGTTCAGAATCCTCACGAATCCCACCTTCCGCACCTCTTCTCCGAAGTATTCATGGCTCAATGGAACATTTGCGGTGGGGGTGGGCTCTTCAGGAGAAAACAAAGTCAAGTACAGCATATACAAGATCAAATGAGGCCAAATCTGCGAAGAATTTATAAGCGGGCGACCCACCGGGTCGTTCTCACGGTGCGGAATGATCGTGCGAAGGGGCTCGCCTGGGTGAGATAAAGGGTGACAACTGAATCAAAATGGCGAGCCAATTGGCCTGTCAACGGGTTTTCTGCAACGGTGGAAGAGGGCGGACCTTGGTGGCGCATTCCGCTGAAGCACCTGCTCATAATTTTATTGAGCGCATACTTCCTGTTTTTCTTTCGGATGAGTTCGTATGACTTGTGGAGCCCTGACGAGCCTCGCTACGCGCAGGTGGCGCGTGAAATGCTTCGCTCGGGCGATTGGATCGTCCCGCATCTGAACGGCCAAATTTATACAGAGAAGCCCCCCTTGTATTTTTGGCTTGTGGCCGCTCTCTCAAAGCCTCTCGGTGACGTAAACGAACTGACCGCGCGATTTCCGTCGGCGACGGCCTCATTGCTCCTGATGCTCTTGACGTATTTCTTCGGTAGTTGGCTTCTTGGGCGGCGCGAGGCGCTCTTGGGGACATTGATCATGGCGACGAGCGCACAATTCGTAGGGATCGGGCGTATCGGCGTCATCGACATGCTGCTTGCGCTCAGCATCAGCGCGGCCCTCTGTCTGTTTTGCGCTGCTTATGCACGGCGCGCTGTCGCCTTCTATCTTGCGGGGTTTGCGAGTCTGGCGCCGGCAGCGCTGGCGAAGGGGCCGGTGGGGTTGGTCGTGCCGGTGGCTGTAATGTTCGTTTTTATCGGCTCGGAGATTGTCTTGCGGCGGGAGGGGGCCTGGCGGGAATCTCTGCGCTTTACGCTCTGCCTTGTCGCGGGGCTTGCGTTGGTTGCTCTTGTTGTAGCGCCGTGGTGGCGGGCGGCCTATGTGCAAAGCGAGGGGGTATACGGCTCGATTTCGGTTTTGGCGAAGCAAACCGGCGGGCGTATGTTTGACTCGTATTCGCATCGACGGCCGTTTTTCTACTATTTGTACAACATCCCGTGGCAGTTGTTGCCCTGGACGTTTTTTATTCCGCTGACCGTGCGAACGCTGAAAAGAGAAGCCAACCTGCGAGCGCATCAGGGGCTTCGTTTTCTGTTCGTCTGGTTCGCCGCTATCATCGTCTTTTTCACTTTGATCTCCGGCAAGCGCAGCCAATACATTTTGCCGCTATTCCCGGCGGCGAGCCTGCTTATGAGCTGGGCCTTGATCAAGCGGAATCCTTTCGAAGGTCGGCTCAGAGAGCGCAACGAATATTGGGTTCCATGCGCAGGTCTCGCGCTCGCCTCTGCGGTCGCGTTGCCGGTGTTTACGATAATCTCGTACGTCTACCTGCGCGAGATTTTCTGGTTTGCGCTGGCAGCGGCGATTGTGGGAGAAACGGGTCTGTTTCTTGTAGCGCGCCGCCTGATGAATATCCCCCCTCTATCCGCTTTGCTGGGCGTCGCTGTGGCGACCATCCTGATATCGGCGGCCCTTTTCGGGTATGTAGCTCCGGCCGCCGATAAATATCTTTCGGCCCGTTCATTTTGCACCGCTGTCAGGGGCGCAATAGAGGAAGGGGATTCTCTTTACTTCTATCAGACGTATCGGCCGAACATCAATTATTACATGGGCCGAAATATGACGAGGCTCAATTCGAATGAGGAAGTCATGCAGGCGCTCGGGAAGGACGAGAATATTTACGTGGTGCTCGAACACAAGCGCCTGCAGTTGCTTGAGGCCGGTGATTTTCTCATCCTCGACCAGATCGCGCGCGGGCAGGTCGGCAGCCGCGACCTGGTTTGTGTTCTCGTCCACCACGCCGGATGAATTCGGCGACACCCCATTGTCATCATTCCGTGAACTGTGATAACATGGAGACTATGTAGCCATATCTGCTGCACGCCATTCAGCATATGTCAGGTGCGAAGCCATTCGCAAAGGTTATCCGGCGCATCCAGATTCCCCGTCGCTCATTCTCGCGTTCAAGCACTTACAGCGCCAGAAGGAAAAGAGTTTCTGATGAAAAAGCGTTTTCTGAGGTGTCTCGTGTTTTTCATGATAGTTGTTGGCTTTGTTTTTGGGGTCATCGAATCGGATCGATTCTCCGCGGAGTCATCGGTTGCAGAATTTGAGATTGAAGAATTGGCGCCGGCCGGAGAATCAGTAATCCATTTAGCGGCGCTGGGAGATGTACGCTCGGGCGTCGGGCGCCAGGCGAAAATCGCGCATCTTCTCGACCGCGTACATCAGGCGGTATCGCTTGAGGGAATCATTTTGCTTGGCGACAACACTCCACTGTGGGGGTCGCCTTCCCGCTCCCTCCGGAAGACATTCACCATACCGTACGCTTCCCTGATCGGGCGAGGCGCGCAATTTTTCGCAATTCTCGGGAACCATGACCTGCGTCGCGGGATGAAGGAGCATCAGCTGTATTTTCCTCAGTACAATATGAACGGCCGCCCGTATTACTCGAAGGTGTTCGGCGAGAATCTTGTAGAAGTATTCTTCCTGAATTCCAATGGAATTGAAAACGATGCCCCACAGATCCAGTGGCTCGAGCAGGCGCTCGGCCAAAGCAACGCGCGGTGGAAAGTCGTTGCGATGCATCATCCACTTTACACGGCCGCGAAGCACCATCCGGCCGATCCCGTGTTGACCGCGTTGCTCGAACCCATCCTGCTCGAACAGGGTGTAACCATGGTCATATCCGGGCATAATCATATCTACGAGCGGCTTCATCCGGTTAAAGGCATTACCTATCTCACCGCTGGCAGCGGCGGAAAACTGAACAAAGGCGATCTGAAGAAGAACGATCCTATGCTAGCCGGAGGAAACGATCAGGACAATGTCGTTCTCGTGTTGGAATTCTCGGCCAACTCGTGCCGCTCCCTGGCTTATACTGCGGATGGCAAGCCGGTAGACGAGGCGCGGATTGTTCCGATGCTCGCCGTTTCTACGACGCAGTGACCGAGCCGTAATGCGGGCGATATCAATCAATTGCACATGATCTCGCGGCAAATCGTCCTTTCGTTGACAGCCTTCCAGCGTTGTGGTATCATCCAGCAAGCCAGCCCGAATGATGACCGTGCCAGCAGTCCCGGAGTGCGATTGTGAAAGAGTTTTCTTATGAGGGAGTCGACCGGAAAGGCCGATCTGTAAGCGGGACGACGTCGGCTGAAAGCGCAGCGGAAGTAAAGGCGCAACTGCAGAAATTCGGATTCAGCAAGATCAACATTCGCGAAGGCGGTACGGAACCTGTTTCCGCGGAAAGCTCGGGATCTTCGCCGGGCAAGCTGGGAGACGACTACGTCCAGAAGATGGTTGACGGCCTCATCGAGGTATCCGAGCCGGCGACTGAGGAGGCGGCGGAGGAGGACGAGTGGCGGCGGGCGGATGTTATCGCGAAGGTAAAGAAGCGGAGGCGCCGGGAAAACATCGGGTTTGGAATAATTATCGCCGTTCTCGCAATCATCGTGTTGTATTACGTGTATGACAAGGCCACTGCGATAACCGCTCCCCAGCCGAAGATCATCATGCGCAGTTCGAGCCAGATGCTCACTTTTAAAGATGTGTATGTCAAAGACGACCAGCTCTTTTTCACGGTATTTTCCCGTGATTGGAATGGAAACGTGCGGGTGGATTTCAAGGCATGGGACCCGTTTGATGAGCAGATAGATTTTGGCACGGCGCGGCTCGGATATCTCGGGGAACATTATGGCGCGGACCCCCAGAAGACCAGCACTTTCCAATTGAAGAAGACCCGGTTCTATGAGCGGATTGAAATTCTGGTGAGTGGAGACGAGGGGAAATGAGGCGGAAAGACAGTAGCGAAGTTAAAGCAGGCATGCTGGAGCACGCCCTTCAAAAATTGCGAAGACGGTTTTTTGTCGTTGTTCCTTCGCTTCTTGCGATTCATTTCCTGCTTTCCTTTTCCGCGTGCAGCGAGGAGGACCGCGCCAAACGAGCATTGGATCAGGTGCTCCGCGAGGAAATCAATCAATTCAACAAGTATCATCAGCGCGAGATCAAAGTAAAAGTGTATGAGAGCGGCGGCAGATATTATCGGGTGTATCATGAGCGCGAGGAGCCGACGGTCAACATGCGCCGGACGAACTCGGTCGATACGCCGTATATTGCGACCGTCAGTTTCAAAGAGAACATTTACCTGACCCGAAAGAGCGCGACGAGGGAAGACTGCAGGAAGGACAGCCATTTCCTTCTCTCGGATTCATCAAAACGCGAGATCGTTTACGCTTTCGCCGGAGGATCATGGAGGAAGAAGGAGGTCTATTGAGTCATTCCGCAGGCGCTGCCGCAGATGTGGATCGGGGTATGCGCACCGGAATCGCGCAGGCCGCGATGTATGTCTTCCTCATCGGCCTGTATACAACAATACTCGGAATTCCTTGCCTGCTTTTCGCTCTAATCAACCCGAAAGGCAACGCCAGCTACTGGTTCATCGCGACGTGGGCGCGGCTATTGTTATGGACATGCGGCGTCAAAGTAGACACAAGGGGGGGCGAGAACATCCCGCCCGGCGGCTCCTTTATCATCATGTCCACCCATAACAGCCACTTTGATATTCCCGTCCTGATAAAGGAAGTCCGGCAGCAATTCCGGATCGTCGCCAAAAAAAGCCTGTTTAAAATCCCGATCTTCGGCTGGATTATGAGTGCGGCCGGGTATGTCAGCATTGACCGCGGCGACCGGGCCCAGGCGTTCAGCAGCCTTGATCGCGCAGCAGAAATGGTACGGGCGGGAATGCCGCTCCTCATTTTTCCGGAAGGCACCCGCAGCCCAGACGGCAGCCTCGGTTCATACAAGAAAGGCGGGTTCGTGCTTGCAGTGAAAGCGGGGGTCTCGGTGATTCCGGTTGTCATCGAGGGGACGTACCATGTACTGCCGAAGACGACGTGGCGCATTCGTCCGGGGCGCGTGAGGGTGATCTTTGGCGAACCGATTGACGCGTCACAATACACGTATGAGAGCAGAAATGAATTGATGGAACGGGTTCGCCGCGCGATGCTGGAGATGAAGGAAGCCAAGGGGAACCCGCCCCTGAAAGAAGCTTGACTCAGGAAGAACGAACCTGTTATCATACAGATGTCATTCCCGTTCAGGCCGTATGCAAACCTACCAATCCCAGCAAGTTGCAATCCGTGAACGGATGAGGTTTTTGAACCGATGATACCACGGTATTCCCGGCCGGAGATGGCCGGCATTTGGACTGAAGAGCACAAGCTGCGCACGTGGCTCCGGGTGGAGCTTCTGGCGTGCGAGGCGTGGGCGCAGCTTGGCAAGATACCGGCCCAGGCGCTGGCGACCATAAAAGAGAAAGCGAATTTTTCGGCTGAGCGAGTGGCCGAGATTGAGGATGTAACGAAGCATGACGTCATTGCGTTTCTCACCGCTGTTGGAGAGCATGTCGGGCCGGATTCAAGGTTCATGCACTTCGGGCTCACGTCCTCCGACATGCTGGATACGGCGCTCGCGGTGAACCTGCGCGAGGCGAGCGACCTCGTCATCCGCGATTTGAACGATCTGCTCGGCGTACTGAAGGAACGAGCGCTCGAGCACAAGAATACGGTTATGATCGGGCGATCGCATGGCGTGCACGCGGAGCCGATCACGTTCGGCCTCAAGATGGCGCTCTGGTACACCGAGACTCAGCGGAATCTCGAGCGGATGGAGCGGGCGAAGCAGGTCATTAGCGTCGGGAAGGTATCCGGCGCGGTCGGCACGTTCGCTCATTCGGACCCGCGCGTCGAGCAATATGTCTGCGACAAGCTGGGATTGAAAGCGGCGCAGGTGAGCACGCAGATCATTCAACGCGACCGGCATGCGGACTTCATGACGGCTCTCGCTTTGATTGCAAGTTCTCTCGATAAATTCGCCACCGAGGTCAGGAGTCTTCAGCGTACGGAGATTCTGGAGGCGGAAGAGTATTTCGAGAAGGGCCAGAAAGGGTCATCTGCGATGCCGCACAAGCGCAACCCGATCCGGTGCGAGCAGATTTCGGGGCTGGCTCGCGTCGTCCGCGCCAATGCGATGGCGGCGCTTGAAAACATAGCGCTCTGGCACGAGCGCGACATCTCGCATTCTTCGGTCGAGCGCGTCATCATTCCGGACAGCTGCATCCTGATTGACTATCTGCTTGCGCGGTTCACAGGCATCATAAAAAAGCTGCTGGTTTATCCCGACAACATGCGCGCGAATCTTGAGAAGACCAAGGGAATGTTTTTTTCCGAACGCATCCTTCTGGAACTGGTGGGGAAGGGGCTGACGCGGGAAGAGGCGTACGGATTGGTCCAGCGGAACGCGATGAAGGTATGGGCGGAGGGCATGGATTTCCGCCGGGCGCTCCTTGCGGACCGCGATATCATGTCGCGCCTTTCGGAGCAAGAATTGGACGAGTGCTTTGATTTGCAGCATCACCTTCGGTTCGTTGATCAAATCTTTCAAAGGGCGGGCTTGAACAGTGCGTAAGAAATCGAATTCATCCGTTGTGCTTCGGACGGACTTCAGCGGTCTTAAACTGCACCGGCGCGGGAAGGTGCGCGACGTCTACGAGGTGGACGGCCACCTGCTGCTGGTTGCAACCGACCGCATTTCGGCGTTTGACTGTATTCTTCCCAATGGGATTCCAAATAAAGGGAAGGTGCTGACCGCGTTATCCAAGTTCTGGTTTGACTTTGTGCAGGACATCATTCCGAACCAGGTTCTTTCAGTCGATGTGGATGAATATCCGCGTGCCACGCGGCCATACGCAGATGTTCTTCGGGGCCGATCGATGCTCGTCAAGAAGAGCAAACCTTTTCCCATAGAATGCGTGGTGCGGGGCTATTTGGCGGGTTCGGCGGTGAAAGAGTACCAGCAAAGCAAGTGCGTGTGCGGCATCACGCTCCCCGCCGGATTGCGGGAATCGGAGAAGCTGCCCGAGCCGATTTTCACGCCCGCAACGAAAGCGGAAAGCGGTCATGATGTCAACATTTCATTTGCGGAGACCAAGAAGATAATCGGGCCGGAAAAGGCAAATTTGCTTGCTGAGAAGAGCGTGCTGATTTACAAGAAGGCAAGCGAGTTCGCCGCGTCTCGAGGATTAATCCTGTCGGACACAAAATTCGAGTTCGGCGAGTATGACGGCGCCGTTTTGCTGATCGATGAGCTGCTGACGCCGGATTCCTCCCGGTATTGGCTCGCGGAGAGCTACGAGGTGGGGAAACCGCAGATGAATTTCGACAAGCAATACGTGCGTGATTATCTTGAGACACTCGATTGGGACAAGACTCCGCCGGCGCCGGAGTTGCCGCCGGACGTTGTGGCGCGAACGGAAGAAAAATACAAACAGGCATTTAAGCTGCTGACGGGAAGGAACGTGTAGCACATGAAACATTCTCGCGATTCCCGTGACTTTGATGCGGCGTCGGAAGCCGAGTTTTTGAAGCATGAGTGCGGCATCTTCGGCGTTTTCGGCCATCCGGAAGCCGCGAGAATTGCTTATCTCGGGCTGTACGCGCTGCAGCATCGCGGTCAGGAAAGCGCCGGCATCGTTTCGGCGCATGAACATCGCCTCCACAGTCACCGCGCAATGGGAATGGTTTATGATGTTTTCAAGAAAGACACCCTGGACAGCCTTCCCGGCGACACAGCCATCGGCCACGTACGTTATTCCACTGCCGGCTCAAGCCTTCTGAAAAATGCGCAACCGATACTGGTGGATTACGCGAAAGGCCCGCTAGCGGTTGCGCATAATGGCAATCTTGTGAATGCGCGCGTTTTGCGTTCGGAACTTGAAGGGAAGGGCTCGATCTTTCAATCCACGAGCGACAGTGAAGTGATTGTACATCTGGTGGCGCGCTCGAGAAAGCATGATTTACCATCGGCTTTTGCGGAGGCATTGCGGCGGGTCAAAGGGGCCTATTCGATTCTTGCGATGGACACGGAAAACCTGATAGCTGCGCGCGATGCCTATGGGTTCAGGCCTCTGTGTCTCGGCATTCTAAAGGGCGCCCATGTGGTTGCCTCGGAGAGCTGCGCATTCGATATTGTCGACGCCAAATATATCCGCGATATCGAGCCGGGAGAGATGCTTCTGATCAATCGTTCGGGTGTTCATTCGATGAGTATCGGTGGAACGAAACCCGCTCGGACCGGTCTATGCATCTTTGAGCTGATTTATTTTTCTCGTCCCGACAGCGTCATATTCGGATACGACGTTGAACGCGTACGCCACGCTCTTGGCGCAACATTGTATCGGGAAAACCCGATCGAGGCCGACCTGGTTCTGCCGGTGCCTGACTCTTCCAATGCCGCCGCCATCGGCTACTCGCATGAATCGGGTATCCCGTTTGTCATGGGTTTGATACGGAATCATTATATCGGGCGCACCTTTATCGAGCCGTCGCAGACGATCCGCGATTTCGGCGCCAAGATCAAATATAATGCGCTCAAAGGGGCGCTGAGAGGAAAGCGCGTGGTCGTCGTGGACGATTCCATCGTGCGCGGGACCACCAGTCGAAAGATCGTCAAGATGATCCGCAATGCGGGCGCAAAAGAGATTCATATGCGTATCAGCTCGCCCCCGATTACGCATCCCTGCTTTTACGGGATCGATACGCCTACCCGGAAGGAACTGATAGCTTCCAGCCACAACCTTGAAGAAATTCGGAAGTATCTCCGTGTGGACTCGCTTCACTACCTCAGCAAGGAAGGCCTGATAGAGGCTGCGGGCGGCGACTGGAACAAATACTGCATCGCCTGCTTTTCCGGCCGATATCCGATCAGCCTGAAGGTGGACTTTGACAAATATTATCTCGACCGCAAGCGGAATCCGGTAACCATCAACCTGACATGACACAAGAACCGTTCACCTATAAGCAAGCCGGAGTCGACATCGAAGCCGCAAGCTCGCTGAAGCGGCGTATCGTTCCGCTTGCGCGCTCGACGTTTTCCGCGAACGTGGTGCAGGATATCGGATTGTTCGGCGGCCTGTTCCGGTTTGACAGCGCGCGCTATCGGGAGCCCATTCTTGTTTCGAGTGTTGACGGAGTCGGCACAAAGCTGAAGATCGCATTTGTGACCGGCCGGCATAATACTGTCGGAATCGATCTGGTTTCTCATTGCGTGAACGACATTTTGATGCAGGGGGCGGAGGCCTTATTTTTCCTGGATTACCTCGCGATGGGCAAGCTCGATGTCGATATTGCCGAGCAGGTGATCTCAGGGTTGGCGGAAGGCTGCCGGGCGGCGGGATGTTCGCTGATCGGCGGCGAGACAGCCGAGATGCCCGATTTTTACCAGCCGGGCGAGTATGACCTGGCCGGAACGATCATTGGGGTTGTCGATAAGCATAAGATCATTGACGGCTCAGCCATCCGAAAGGACGACGTGATAGTTGCAGTGCAGTCTTCGGGCCTCCATACCAACGGATATTCGCTGGTGCGCAAGCTGCTGGTGGATTCGGGAAGGTATCGACTGGATCAAAGAGTGGATGCGCTCGGGAAGACGCTGGCGGACGAGTTGCTCGAGCCCCACCGCTGTTATGCGCGGGCGGTGCGCGGGCTTCTCGATAAGAATCTGATTCGAGGGATGGCGCATATCACCGGCGGCGGATTGACCGATAATGTGCCTCGGGTGCTGCCGAAGGCGGTCGATGCGGAAATAAATATGGCATCGTTGAGGCCGCTCTCGATATTTCAATTCATCCAGCAGGAAGGCGATATCGATGAGGGCGAAATGCTGCGCACGTTCAACATGGGCGTCGGCATGGTCGTTATTGTATCGCCCGCCGACGAGGAAGAAACGCTTTCATATCTGGACGCACAAGGCGAGACCGTTTGGACTATCGGGCGAATAGTTTCGGGGACAGGGAAGGTAAAGTACCGGCGGTAACCGTGATTGATCTTAATACCTACAGAATAGAAGTCGGGCTGCGGCGCGATCAATTCGATGCCGCGGGCGACGCCATTCGAAAAAATATCGTGGAAGACCTGCATATCGCCGTCGACGACGCGCGGCTAATACGGGTATACACGCTGTTGACCAGCCTGAGATGCGACGACGCCGACATGCTTCGCACGCACCTGTTCGCCGATCCCGTCATCGATGTGTCCACGCTCGACCAGCCTCTGGCCTCTGATTTCTCGTGGGTCATCGAAATCGGCTTCAAACCCGGAGTCACCGATAATGTAGGCAAGACTTCGCGCGAGGCGATGATCGATATCTTTGGAGAGCGCGCGGACGGGAGCACCGTCTTCACCGCCAAACAATATGTTTTGCGGGGCCGCCTGGAGCGGGCTCAGGTTGAGAGAATCGCCGGCGGGCTGCTGGCCAACGGCCTGATCGAACAGTGGCGCATCGCCGACGCCGATGAATTCCGCCGTTCCGGCGGCATCTCACTCCCGCTTCCGTTGGCAGGGACACCGCAGCCAGTCCATGTCAAGGCTTTCGATCTTGCTGTGTCCGACCAGGAGCTGATACGCATCAGCCGCGAGGGGATCCTTTCGCTCAGTCTCGATGAGATGCGGGTGATCCGCAATTATTTTCGCAGCGAAAACGCGATTCGCGATCGCAGCAGGTACGGACTTTCGAATCAGCCGACAGACGTCGAACTGGAATGCATTGCGCAGACGTGGTCGGAACATTGCAAGCACAAGATATTCAACGCCTTCATCGATTATGAGGACGAACAGGGCCGGCGCCAAATCAACGGCCTGTTCAAGACGTATATCAGACGTTCGACCGACGAGATTTCCAAGCGGGTTCCGTGGCTGGTATCGGTTTTCCACGACAATGCCGGAGTCATCCGCTTCAATGACAGGTGGAACCTGGTCATGAAGGTGGAAACGCACAACAGCCCGTCAGCTCTCGATCCATACGGCGGCGCGGTAACCGGCATCGTCGGCGTCAACCGTGATCCTTTCGGCACCGGCAAGGGGTGTCGTCTGATTTTCAATGTGGACACGTTCTGTTTCGCTCCACCGGATTATGACAAGCCTCTCCCGCCCCGCCTGCTCCATCCGAAGCGCATCTTCAAGGGCGTGCACCGTGGCGTGCGCGACGGCGCAAACCAGAGCGGGATTCCGGATGTCAACGGCAGCATCCTCTTTGACGACCGTTACGCGGGCAAGCCGCTCGTGTTCTGCGGGACAGGCGGGCTCATGCCGAAGGAGATACTCGGCGAGCCGGCGCATGAAAAGACCGCTTTGCCGGGCGACCTGATCGTGATGACCGGCGGTCGGATCGGCAAGGACGGCATTCACGGCGCCACCTTTTCATCCGAAGAACTTCACAGCGAGTCGCCGACGTCGGCGGTTCAGATCGGCGACGCGATCACGCAGAAGAAGATGACCGATTTCCTGCTTGAGGCCCGCGATCTGGGATTGTACCGCGCGATCACGGACAACGGCGCCGGCGGCCTTTCGTCGTCGGTCGGCGAAATGGCGCGCTTCTCCAACGGATGCCGGATCGAACTTGAGAAGGCGCCCTTGAAATATAAGGGCCTGCAGCCGTGGGAAATCCTGCTATCGGAAGCGCAGGAGCGAATGACGCTCGCGGTTGATCCCGAAAAGATCGATCGCTTTCTCGAACTGGCCAGGAGGCGCGACGTCGAAGCGACGGTGCTTGGAACATTTGCCGATTCCGGCAAATTTGAGGTTCTGTACGAAAGTAAGGTGGTTGCTCACCTCGACATGGATTTCCTGCATGAGGGCGTGCCGAGAATGAATTTGCAGGCGCGCTGGAAGGCGCCGAAGCACGAAGAGCCGGACCTTCCCGAGCCGCAGGACTACAACCGTTTGCTGGAGCAGATGCTGGCGCGGCTGAACGTGTGCAGCAAAGAGTCGTTTGTACGGCAATACGATCATGAGGTCCAGGGCTTGAGCGCGCTCAAGCCGTTTATCGGCAGCTCCAATGACGGGCCCGGCGATGCAGCCGTCCTGAAGCCTCTGTATGATTCATATGAAGGCGTGGTCGTTGCGAGCGGCATCTGCCCGCGCTACAGCGACCTCGACACATATCACATGACCGCCTGCGCTATCGACGAGGCGGTGAGAAATGCGATTTCTGTCGGCGGCCGGCTTGGGTATCTGGCCGGACTCGACAACTTCTGCTGGCCCGATCCTGTGCAATCGGAGAAGACGCCCGACGGGTACTACAAACTCGCGCAGCTTGTCCGTTCGAACATGGCGCTTTACGACTATTGTACGGCGTACGATGTTCCCTGCATCTCGGGCAAGGACAGCATGAAGAACGATTACATGATCGGCGACATCAAGATATCGGTGCCGCCCACGCTCCTGTTCTCGGTGCTCGGGCGGATCGAGGACGTGCGCAAAGTCGTTTCGATGGACGTGAAGCGGCCAAGCCACCTCGTATACGTGGTCGGCGTGACGAAGAATGAACTGGGCGGCAGCGAATACTTCGCGCACCACGGGTTCATCGGGAATTCAGTACCGCGGGTGAATTCTCAGCTTGCAAGACAGATTTATTCAAGAGTATCGGATGCGATCGATCGCCGCCTGATCGCCTCGTGCCACGACTGCTCCGACGGCGGTCTCGGAGTCGCGCTTGCGGAAAGCGCCTTTGCCGGCGGATTCGGCATCACGGCCGATCTGTCCGCCGTTCCGCAGCCTGAACCTCTGCGCGCCGATTACCTGCTATTCTCCGAGTCCCAGAGCCGGTTCGTGATAACTGTTCCTCCTCGAAAAGCGAAAGAGTTTGAACAAATGATGGATGGAGTCCCATTTGCCAGAGCGGGAAAAGTAACACGATCTCCACTCCTGGTCTTGAAAAATGGCAGACAAAAGATCCTTTCAGCCGATATATTCCAATTGAAGCGGGCATGGCAGCAGCCGCTGAACTGGTGAGGTTGTAAAAAGTGCATCTATGATTAGTTGGCCCGATTTTGAAAAAGCCGTATTGACCTTCATTCAGAGAGACATACGAAAAGAAAAAAATCTTAGCCAATATGAAGCGATTAAGGCTGCTCAAGGTTCCTCGCTTTATCTTATCGCGGGACCGGGCAGTGGTAAGACAACTGTCATTACACTTAGAGTGCTGAAGTTAATATATCTTGATGAAATGGACCCCTCGAATGTATTGGTTACCACCTTTACCCGTAAAGCTGCCGCTGAACTTAGGTCAAGGATTCTAGGATGGGGAGACCAACTTCGTGCTGCTTTCCTAAAGGATTCATCATACGAGAAGTTAAGATCAAGGTTGAAGTCACTAGATTTCAACAGGATTATTACAGGAACTCTGGACAGCATAGCTGAAGAGACTTTAGGAAATTATCGCGCTCCTGGTGCTCCTGCGCCAATCGTAGTCCAAGATTTTGTTTCAAATGCCTTGATGATGCGGACTGGCCTTTTTTCCAATGGCAGATACAAGGACCCAAATCTGCTGAATTATGTTGCTTCTTTAAGAGGTGGAACCTTCGGGTTAAATGTTCCTGAGTTAAGTTCTACTTTAAGAGAAATTAAAGACCGTTTCTTTCATGACCAAATAGATATTTCTGCATTCCAACGGAAGGCTCAGCATTTGGGAGCACAAATTGCGTGTGATGCCATCACTGCATATAATCAAGAATTACAGAAGAAGCTTTTGTACGATTTTGCAAAATTAGAAGCAGAGTTTTTTCAACAAATTCTTTCCCAAAAGTTAAACTCCTTTCTTCAAAATATAAAGTTCGTCCTAATAGATGAATATCAGGACACAAACCTACTTCAAGAGAAGATATACTTTGAATTGACACGTGCTGCCTTAATTAACAAGGGAAGCATTACTGTTGTCGGAGATGACGATCAATCGCTTTACCGCTTTCGCGGTGCAACAGTAGAATTATTTCGGTCGTTCGAAAAGAGAATGGCCAAATGTTTAAATCTCAAACCAGTTCCAAAATATCTTTCTTTAAATTATCGGTCGACTCCGACTATCGTAGAATTTATAAATAACTTCATTGGCTTGGATCAGCAATTTCAGAAAGCTCGCGTAAACTCTAAACCTAAAATTAAACACGTACGGCAAATTCCAGAACCACAAGAATGTCCAATTCTAGGTATGTTTAGAGACGACGTCGGATCGTTAGCTCATGATTTGGCTGTACTCATTGAAGAAGTGTCGAGAGGACAAGGTCTGCGGATCCCCCAAAAAGGACAGGCAGCTACGATTAAGCTGAACAAAGATGGCTCTCTCGGTGATATTGCCTTGTTATGTTCTTCTCCGCAAGAATTTGATTACTCTGATAGACCGCGACTTCCCTTTCTCCTACGAACTGAACTACATGAAGCATCGCCCCGAATTGAAGTTTTTAATCCACGCGGATGTCCCCTTCAACAAATTCCAGAAGTGCAAGTGCTTTGTGGTCTAATTCTGGAATGTGTTGATCCATGGAGTTCCGTTCAAAAGAGTTTAACAAATCTGCCGACGACAGCGGCCAACACATTCAACTCGTGGCGTGACCATGCCATGGGTTATGTCAATAATAACCACCTCGCAAACAAGGAACATCTTCAACAGTTCGTTCAATCTTGGCAATCTCGAATTCCTCTGGGGAGAAGAATTCAGAAAAAGGAGAGAGTCCCACTGAATGATCTAGTTTATAAGCTTGTGACTTGGATACCTAGCATGCAAGACGACATAGAAGGATTGGTTTATCTTGAAGCTATAACTAGATCCATCAATCAGAGTGGTTTGTTTGGAAGCTTCGGAGCAGAAATCCTATTCGACCCAAATAAGGCCGATATCCGTCTAGAGCACGCTTTTGTTAAAGAGGCGCTTTGGAACATCTTTGTTCCATTAGCCAGCGGAGCCATAGAAGTCAATGAGGACCTACTTGATACGCTTCCTAGCGACAGAGTTAATATCATGTCAATTCATCAGGCAAAAGGACTGGAATTCCCATTTGTAATTGTAGATGTAGGAAGTGATTTTAGGATAAATCACTGGCGACAGGCTTTTAAGAGATTCCCAAGAGATGGCGGCAAAACATGTAAGATTGAAGATGAATTGAGGCAGTTTTCTCCCTTGGGAACGTCAACACGTTCATCCCTTGATAGAGCATTTGACGATCTTATTAGACATTACTTTGTTGCCTTCAGTAGAGCTCAGGATGTCCTCTTGCTAGTTGGGCTGAATGCCGTCAAAAATAGAATCCGCAATATCGGCACCGGATGGGATAGAGGTAATACCTGGCATTGGGGCAGGGGACTACAAAACCTGACACATTTGAGGTAGGAGCAAATGTTTCTTTCTGTACGACCAAAACCGTATAGTATTCCTGAATACAGCTTGACGGGTGACTTGTTGGCATTCTTAACATGCGGCCTTCAGTATAGATATTACAATAAAGGGTCCCTCCCACCATCGACTCCGGTTCAGTTGTGGTTTGGTGAATTTATCCATGGATTGATGGAAGAGGCGTATCGTGAATGGCGTGACGAGCCAAAAAAGAGAAGATTTCCGTGGCTATGGGAATCAGACATCCGTAATGTCGAAGCGCAAATTAATGATAGATTGATCGCGAGAGGTCTTCCACCTCCGCCAAATCTTTTTTGTCCATTTGATTCTTCTGCAACGACACCAGGGTTTTGTCCCGACGCCAATCATCCACATAAACTTATTGCTAGCCAGCGAGCAGAAATGGCCATAAACACATGGGGAATGCATCTGTTTCCAATAATTGCCGAGGCAGAAGTGAAATTGAAGTGCAGTCGAGACATGCCAAGTTATCATCCCAATCTTAGCAGATCAAATTATTATGGAATGAAGGGCGTTATTGATGTCATAAGCTCTGTTAGCATTGTAAATGCTCCATCTGGAAGTCTGCTTCTGCATTATTTGAATCAGCATTCAGATGTTCAGCATTACTTCAAAGTTTCTTCCCTTGATGAATATGAAATCATTGTCGATTACAAAGGCATGCGCCGCCCTTCTTTTGTTGACGAAACGTGGAAACATCACGAATGGCAGATTCTCACCTATTCCTGGCTACGATCACAACAGGTGGGCGCAAAGCAAATAATAGCGGGTATACTCATATATATAAATGAATTAGCTTTATCAATTGAAGATATGCTAGCACTTAAGAACGATATCAACCAAGGCCAAACTGATATAATGGCAACAGGCAAGGACCTAGAAAATATCCAACGCTGGAACCGACGCAGCAATTTACCTAGTCTTTCTAGGACGTTCAAAGAAAATCGCTCAATAAGAATTATTCCCGTGAATAAAAGTGCGATAGGAGCTAGTTTATCCAGATTTGATCAAACTGTTGAAGAAATTGAGGCTTCCGTGCTTGCAGAAATTGCTGGAGTAGCTATCAGAAAATGCTGGAAGACTAATCAGAATATTAGAACCTGCACAGCATGTGATTTCAAGAATTTTTGTCCTGCTCAAAAGCAATCCAAGCCAACAGTCCCATAATAATGAGAAGGAATAACGGAAGACAAGGGAGGGACAAAGAGATCAATGGCTAAGGCTAGCCCTTCTGAAAGCCGGAAGATTTCAGAGCCCATATTTTCAGAACTGAAGAATCTTGATCCTGCAAGAGAAGACCTTGGTGCTCTGCTAAGTTTTGCGAAAACCTCTTTCGAGGAGGTAAAGCACCTTACGGAATATGAAGACGAAAAGGCCAACCGGATATTGACAGCAACCGCGTTCTTAAGCGCTCTCGCAGGAGCAATTTTTGTGGCTCTTCTTCCCAAAGACGACAATGGGTCATTGATGAATTATCAAATGTGGAGTTGGACATTGTGGCTTTTCTATTCCGTATTCGGTCTCTTCTGTCTGTTGGTAGTTTCAGGAGCTTCTTTCATAATTTGGTCAGTTAGACCACGATTTAACGTACCTCATGATTGGTCGAAAGGTTCACCTCCGAAAAGTGCAGACTTGAAAAATCCAGCCTCCTTCCTGTTCTTTCCAAAGATAATTGAGGCTACCCCCAGAGGTTGGGCAGCAGCATTTTGCGACAATTGCAGTAATCAACTTCAATTGCTGTATATAAAGCATTACATTCATGAGGCTTATTTAATAGCTTATAAAATTCGAATTAAGCTGCAAACCCTTCAACTGGGGGTTTTTATGTTGTGGCTAAGTACAATCGTTTTTGTTTTGTGGATAGTCATTTGTGGATTGATGTTTGTTTTCCCAGAGACATTGTAGCTTTTTCAAGTAGGGTTCATATGAAGGCAAAATCTAAAAGGAACCGAGAAGTGCTAGTGGTCTTGGATGCAGATAATACATTATGGGATACTGATTTGGTGTATGCGAAAAGCCAATTGATTTTGCTTTCCGAGATCGAAAAGCATTTGAAGGTTACTGCTCCCTCGGATGATAAGCTTTCGTTTCTGAGAAGGATGGATCAAAATTTAGCGCGACTGCATAATTATAATTTGGAATATCCTGCGCGATTGCTAATAAATGCCCTAGCCCTAGCTCTGACGGGACATTCTCCCCTCGTGTCGGTGAGAGAAGCAGTAAGAACAGGAACAGATGTGCTGGGCCGAGATTTTATTAACGAAATGGAGATGCTGTTCATTAAAAAACTGAAATCGGAAATTCCGCCATTACGGATTGGGGTGCGTCAGGGCGTAAAGAAATTACACCAGCGAGGTGGGCTTCTGGTTATCCTAACGGAAGGTAACCGGGATAAGTGCAAATTATTACTGAATAAGTATGAGCTTTCTAATTACATCCACAAAATCCTAGTTGCAAGGAAAGAAGTGAGGATATATCAAGAGATCCTTGCAGAATTTGATGTTGCATCTCAGTCAAATTACATGGTCGGAGACCAGCTTGATCGAGATATAGCGCCTGCTAAGGAAGCTGGATTCTACACTATCTATTTCGCTGGTGGCTTTCAGCCATTTTGGATGCCGGCGGTAAGGGATATTTGTCCACATTTTACAATATCATCCTTTGAGGAACTTCCACATTTAATTTTAGCGAATAATCAATTTAACTTAACCAACAATTACAAGCGCAAATTCATTTACAAAAAATGACAACTCACCTCGAAGGTCACTTATTGATAGTGGCCTGTTCAAAAACTAAATTACCGCAGGTAATAAAAGCTCCGGCCATGTGCTTGTATGATGGAGTTAACTTTCGAGTTCTAAGAAAAATGCTTCTCGTTAAAGGCTGGCCTCCGGGATTACAGATTAAGATTCTCTCAGCCAAATATGGATTGATCGATGCTACAACTATAATAAGTCAATACGACCAGCGTTTTGACTCGCATTCTGCCACATCATTTAACAAAAGGGTCCTATCAGCGCTTCAAAAGCTATCACAGCCGGAGGGTATATTCCTGAATTTAGGTGCAGATTATCTTAATGCGGTCAGGGGGATTGAGAAAATCTTCCCAAAAGCGAAGTTTACTTACGCAAAAGGACCCATCGGCATGAAAATGAAAGCCATGAAATCATGGCTTGAAAAACTGCCATCTAAGACAGCATCTATCGAAAAAAAAGGTAAAAGCATCCGCTCATATATTTATTTTTTTCCTGATTGGGACGATTACGTTGATGAGCCATTTATTCCAGACGAAGGCAAAGAACCCATAAAGGCTGGTGAGTCTCGTAAAGCATACGCCCATGAAATATACGGCAAAGATGCCCCTTATGATGGCGTGCTTTTAAGTTTATCTCACATGAATATGGGTAAAGGTGCAATTTATAGAATGGCCAAGGGGAGGTGCTCATCTGGAAACCTCAGAGAGGTGCTACAACTCCCGGATAACATGCTTCTGTTTGGAGATTGTGGGGCATTTTCATATACAGCGGAGAGTAAACCTCCTTTTTCCACAATGGAAGCTTTAGATATGTACCACAAATACGGCTTTGATATAGGCGCGTCAGTAGACCATATACCATTGCAAGAAATAGTAAAAAAACATAAAGATGGAAGTTCACGTAAGCGCATATTGAGTCTATCTGCCAGGTACGAAAGAGTAAAACTGACAACAGAAAACGCTGCTGAATTCATTGGACTATGGAAGAAAAAGAACTATTCTTTTATACCTATGGGCGTCATTCAGGGCGTTGGTGTCCGCTCCTATATATCCTGCTTGCATCAGTACATAGATATGGGATATCGGCATATAGCTTTGGGTGGATTAGTACCACGCTCTGATTCAGAAATAATCGAGATTGTGGGCGCAGTCAGGAAAGCTCTGCAAGAGCGAACAAGAGGGCACGAAGAAAACTTATGGCTGCATCTATTTGGGATCCTTCGGCCCAAGCTACAACCATTTTTTCGCACATTGGGAGTATCTAGCTTTGATTCTGCCTCATATTTTCGGAAGGCTTGGCTAAGATCGGATCAAAATTATTTGGCGGTTGACGGAACATGGTATGCGGCCGTTCGGGTACCGTTTAGTGATTCCAAAGCGATACAGGAAGCCGTAGCAGATAAGAAACTTTCCAAAGAGAAAGCTCGTATACTTGAAGAAAATTGTCTTCGCTCCTTGGGTGTTTTTGGAGACAATCCAAAAGGAGCAGAAGAAACTCTTATTGCATTAAATAGATACGGACCTTTGTTAGAACGTCAAAGTGAAGACAATCATTTTGCTGAAAAATATGAAAAACTTCTATCTGAGAAGCCTTGGGAAAGATGTAATTGCCCTATCTGCCGAAAAATTGGAATCAATGTTGTCATTTTCAGAGGCGCAAATCGTAATAAACGGAGAGGTTTTCACAACACTTGGGTCTTTTACAAAAGATTTATTAAGAGTTAGCTTTCAAGGTTATATCAAATCTTTGAATTAGAATTATGAAACCAAGCGTATTAGTGCTTACCGGCTACGGCATCAACTGCGATTATGAGACCGAGTATGCCTTTAACATGCGTCGGGTCGGCGGTCGCGCCGAGCGGGTGCACGTGAACGACCTGATCGAGCCGGGCGGGAAATCATTAAGCGATTATGACATTCTCGCGATTCCCGGCGGATTCTCATACGGAGATGATATCGCCGCGGGCAAGGTGCTCGCCAACAAGCTGATACAGCATCTGCGGGATCAGTTGCTCCGTTTTATTGAAGACGGAAAATTGATCATCGGCATCTGCAACGGTTTCCAGGTTCTTGTCAAGATGGGATTCTTGCCGGCGCTCGACCGGAAATACGGCGATCAGCAGGTGACGCTGACGTTTAACGATTCGAGCAAGTTTGAAGACCGCTGGGTCTATCTGGCGGCGAACCCGAATTCGCGTTGCATTTTCACAAAAGGGATTGATAGAATGTACCTGCCCGTCCGTCATGGCGAGGGCAAGCTCGTTACTTCGAGTGAAACCGTGCTCGAACGGCTGCACGCGGGCGGACACGTCGTGCTTCAATATGTGGATGAAGAGGGGAAAGCAGACGGATACCCGTACAATCCCAACGGCTCGCAAGACGGCATTGCGGGCATCTGCGATTTGACGGGCCGGATTTTCGGCCTGATGCCTCATCCGGAGGCGTACCTTTTTCAGACCAATCATCCACGCTGGACCCGCGAAAAAACCCCGCGCGAGGGAATGGGCGTGGCGGTATTTCGGAATGCGGTGAATTACATCAAGAACGGATGCTCGTTACCGGATTTTTCTCGTTCAAGCTGATCTCAGCGAGGTGAATATATGCCTGCCAATAAGATACAACGCGCGCTTTTGAGCGTTTCCAACAAAGCCGGGATTGTCGAGTTTGCCAGATTCCTGGCCGGAGTGGGGGTTGAAATTCTTTCAACCGGCGGTACTCAGCGGACTCTTGACCAGGCCGGAGTGCCGGTTCGTTCGGTTTCCGATTACACGGGATTCCCCGAGATGATGGATGGGCGCGTGAAAACGCTGCACCCCAAGATTCACGCCGGGCTGCTTGCGCTCAGGGACAACCTCGAGCACATGCAGCAGGTTGACCGGCACGGTATCGAGCTGATCGACATGGTAGTCGTCAACCTGTATCCATTCCAGGAGACGATTTCGAAGCCGAACGTCGAACTGGAAGACGCGATCGAGCAGATTGACATCGGCGGGCCCACGATGCTGCGAGCGGCGGCAAAAAATTATCGCGATGTGGTGGTGGTGGTGAATCCGGCGCGATATGGGCAGATCATCGAGGAGATGAAAAGGGGAGGCGGCAAAGTTCCGGAGAAGCTGAAATTTGATCTGGCGTGCGAGGTCTTCGAACATACGGCCACATATGATCGCGCGATTGCCGATTATCTTGCCGCTGTGGACAAGAAGGGCGGCAAATATCCTGCAATGCTCAACATCCAATTCCGGAAACAGGCGGACCTGCGGTATGGTGAGAACCCGCACCAGTCGGCCGCTTTCTATGTCGATCCGAATGCGAAGGAGCCGAGCGTGTCCACGGCCGAGATGCTGCATGGCAAGACGCTCTCCTACAATAATATTCTTGATCTGGACGCCGCTCTGGAAATCGTTAAGGATTTCCAGGAGCCGACTGCGGTGATTATCAAGCATACGAATCCATGCGGCGCCGGCGTCGGCAATGACATCCATGAGGCGTATTCGCGCGCGCTGCTTGGGGATCCGGTGTCAGCGTTCGGCAGCATCGTCGGCGCGAACCGCCACATCGATCTCAAGGCGGCGGAGTTGATGGCGAAGCCGAACACGTTTATTGAAGCGATCATCGCTCCCTCGTTTGCCAAGGAGGCGCTCGAGGTGCTGAAAACGCGGCAATGGTGGGGCGAGAGCCTCAGGGTTCTTGCCGTCGGCGAGTTGGGCGGCGCTCGTGACAGCGCGCCGAACATGCGGCGCGTAGTCGGCGGTATGCTGCTGCAGGATTTCGATCGGGCGACGTACGACCAGTCGCAGTTCAAGCTCGTCACGAAGCGCAAGCCGACGGAAAAGGAAATGAAGGACCTGCTTTTCGCGTGGGTCATTTGCAAGCACGTGAAATCGAACGCGATTGTGTATGCAAAGGATTTCACGGTCTTCGGGGTCGGCGCCGGCCAGATGAGCCGCGTTGATTCCAGTATGATTGCCGCTCACAAGTCCGCCGGGCGCGCCAAGGGCGGAGTGCTTGCTTCCGATGCGTTCTTCCCGTTCCGTGACGGCGTTGATGCGGCCGCCGAGGCCGGCATCAGGGCGATCATCCAGACCGGCGGCTCAAAAAAAGACGATGAGGTCATTGCCGCCGCCAATGAACATGATATTGCGATGATCATCACCGGCATGCGGCATTTCAAGCATTAGGAATAGCAAGGAGGCTCGCCATGAAAATATTGGTTATCGGAGGGGGCGGAAGAGAGCACGCCCTCGTCTGGAAGATAAGCCAGAGCCCTCTTGTGAAAAAGATATTTTGTGCTCCCGGAAATGCAGGAATAGCCGAGCTTGGGGAATGCGTGAATGTCAAGGCGACCGATACGGAGAAGCTCGTCGCCTTTGCGGAAAAGGAGAAGATAGACCTCACGGTGGTTGGTCCCGAGGCGCCGCTTGTCGAGGGAGTGGTTGATAAGCTGAGCGAGCGCGGCCTAAGGGCTTTTGGGCCGCGGGCAGAGGCTGCGCTGCTGGAGGGGAGCAAGATTTTCGCGAAGAAGCTGATGGCGAAATACAACATCCCCACCGGGACTTTTCACACGTTCTGCGAGGCCGAAGAGGCGGCCGAATTCGTGCATGAGATCGGAACGCCGGTTGTGATAAAGGCAGACGGTTTGGCCGCCGGAAAAGGAGTCATTGTTGCCTTTGATGAGAAAGTCGCCCTTTCGGCGGTCAATCAGTGCCTGGTTGAGGGGGCTTTCGGGCGCGCCGGCAGCAGGATCGTGATCGAGGAGTTTCTGCAGGGCGAAGAGGCGTCGGTGCTCGCTTTTACCGACGGCAGGAACATTCTGACAATGCCCGCGTCGCAGGACCACAAGGCCATCTACGACGGCGACAAAGGGCCGAACACGGGCGGAATGGGCGCGTATTCGCCGGCCCCCGTCGTCAGTCCGACGCTTCTCGAACATATTGAGAATCAGATAATTCGACCTACCATCGATGCTCTCCGGCACGAGGGTTGCGAATATCGTGGCGTGATTTATTGTGGAATCATGATGACCGAAGCCGGTCCGAAAGTGCTTGAATATAACGTTCGCTTCGGCGATCCTGAAGCGCAGGTCGTCATTCCGCGTCTCAAGAGCGATCTCGTTCCTCTCATGCTCGCATGTGCGGACGGCACGCTGAGCGACATGCAGGCCGAATGGACAGACGATGCCGCAGTTTGTGTTGTCCTGGCATCCGGCGGATATCCGGGAAAATACAAGAAGGGGATGCGAATCACAGGATTGGAAAACGCGCGAAAAGTGGCCGGCGCCATTGTTTTTCATGCCGGCACGGAATTGAAAGACGGCCAGGTTGTCACCGACGGTGGGCGCGTGATCGGAGCTACGGCCCTTGGCGAGGACATCCCCTCCGCCATCGAGCGCGCATACCAGTGCGCCGAAACAATCCGATTCGAGGGCAGATATTTCCGCTCCGACATCGGCAAGAAAGCTCTGGCGCGTCTCGAAAGGGATTCATAAATGCCGAAGGCGGTAAAAAAGATGGTTTACATCTTCATGGGAAGCGAAAGCGACCATGCGATCATGCGCGAAACGGCCGACATACTTGATGAATTCGGTGTCGGCTACGACATGAAGGTGTCTTCGGCGCACCGTTCGCCGAAACGAACCATTGCGCTCACTGAAGGCGCGGCCGAAAACGGGATAAAGGTGATAATTGCCGGGGCGGGCGCCGCTGCGCATCTTGCCGGCATGATAGCCGCTCATACGACGCTTCCCGTTATCGGGGTGCCGATAGATTCTTCCCCATTGAAAGGGCTCGACGCTCTCCTCTCAACAATACAAATGCCTGCCGGAGTGCCGGTAGCGACTATGGCGGTTGGCAAGGCCGGTGCGCGCAACGCAGGATTGTTGGCTGTCCAGATACTGGCGCTTGGCGATGGTCGTCTCCGCAAGAAACTCACCGCTTATAAAGCTCATCTCGCTGGATCCGTCGAACAGAAAGAGAAAGCGCTGCAGCGGGAAATTTCCAAACACGCCGGGTGATCGTCATGTTCAAGGAATTCCTCAAGAAAACGTGCGACAGGAAGAATCTATCAACCGGCGAGGCTGCCGCTGCAATGGACGAAATCATGAGTGGCAGAGCGACTCCCGCACAAATCGCGGCTTTTCTCGTGTCGCTGCGGATGAAGGGCGAGACGGTTGAGGAAATCACCGGCTGCGCGCAGGTGATGCGCGACAAAGTCATCCGCTTGAACCCGAAGCGCCGACCGCTGGTGGATACTTGCGGTACCGGCGGAGACGGGGCGGGCACCTTCAATGTTTCGACAGCTGCCGCATTTGTTGCGGCGGGAGCGGGGGTGGCGGTTGCGAAGCATGGCAATCGCGGCATGTCCAGCCTCTGCGGGAGCGCCGACGTCCTTGAGCAACTGGGCATCCGAATCGAGGCCGAACCCTCTGCAGTCGAGCAGTCGATTGACGAAGTGGGTTTTGGGTTCATGTTTGCACCTCTATACCACGGCGCCATGAAATATGCCGTCGGGCCGAGGCGCGAGATCGGCATTCGAACCGTTTTCAACATTCTCGGACCCATCTCCAATCCCGCGTTTGCCGATGCGCAGGTAATCGGGGTGTGCGATCGCAGCTTTCTTGAGCCGTTGGCTCATGTACTCAGAAATCTGGGCACCCGTCATGCGTTTGTGGTTTGCGGGGCCGACGGGCTTGATGAGATAACCGTCACTTCCACCTCGTTCATAGCGGAAGTCAGAGATGGAAAGGTGACGACCTATGAATTCGATCCCGCCGAATTGGGAATCAAGCGATCGCGGAGGGAGGCGCTGTCCGGAGGAGATCCGGCCGCCAACGCGAGAATCATCGAAGCTATATTGAAAGGCGAAGAAGGCGCCCGCCGCGACATCGTCCTCCTGAACGTTGCCTTCGCTCTTATTGCCGCCGGGAAAGTCGAATCTGTGGCCGACGGTATCGAAGCGGCCGCAAGCTCAATTGATTCCGGCGCCGCATTGGAAAAACTGCGGCGGCTGCGCGAGGTATCGGCGCGGTGATACTCGATGACATCCTTGCGCATAAACGCCGAGAAGTCGCCGAGGCCAAAGAGCGGACGCCCCTGCCTGAACTGAAGAAAAAAGCCGAGAGAGGGCCAGGCGGTTTTTTTGCCGGCGCGATTCGTTCCGTAGACGGCATCAAGCTGATCGCGGAGATAAAGAAGGCGTCGCCTTCGAAAGGGCTGTTGAGCGCGGATTTCGATCCGGCGCGTCTTGCAGATGTCTATGCCTGCGGGGGAGCGTCCGCGTTATCGGTTCTGACCGATCGGAAATATTTCCAGGGCGATCCCTCCTATTTGCGCATTGCAAAGCGGGTATCCCGGCTGCCGGTGCTTAGAAAAGATTTTGTGATCGATGAATACCAGTTGTGGGAGAGCCTGGTGATTGGGGGCGACGCGGTTTTGCTGATTGTCGCGGCCCTTGACCGGAAGTCGTTGCGCAACTTTGTGGCGCTCTCTTCGGAGTTGGGACTGGACGCGCTGGTTGAAGCTCACGACGCGGAGCAACTCGATGCGGCGCTCGAAGCGAAGGCCGGCATTATCGGAATCAACAACAGGGATCTTCGCACCTTCGAAACAAGGCTTGCCACAACGCTCGAACTCGCGCCGCGAGTTCCCGACGGCATAATTTTAGTGAGTGAAAGCGGGATAAGTACGGCAGGCGACGTGAGGATGTTGCGGGACGCCGGCGTCGACGCCATTCTCGTGGGAGAGGCGCTGGTGACCAGTCCGGATATTCAGCGAAAAATGCGGGAGCTGCTTGATGGTTAGGGTAAAGATTTGCGGCGTTACCCATCTTGAGGACGCTCTGTGGGCCGCTGCAAACGGAGCGGACGCCGTTGGTCTTATCTTCGCCCCAAGCCCGCGACAGGTAGCGCCGGAGACTGCAGTAGCCATTCGGCGGCGTCTGCCGCCGTTCGTATCGGTGGTGGGGGTATTTGTCGAGCCCGATCCTTCTTATGCCCGCGACATATTCGACCTGGTCGGCCTCGACTACATTCAGTATCATGGAGATGACGAAGAGCGCATCTGGTATGCCGGATTCCATCCGGCGCAATTCATCCGGGTTGTTTCGGTGGCGAAGGAGGCGGACTTGGAGCTCATTGAGCGCTCCTCGGCAGCTTATATTTTGCTTGATACGAAAGTGCCGGGAATGGCGGGTGGCACCGGGAAAGTTTTTGACTGGACCCTCGCAACGAAAGCGAAGACGCTTGGGCGCCCGATCATTCTTTCGGGGGGTCTGACTCCGGAAAACGTGGCCGAAGCCATTAAAGTCGCTTCGCCGGACGCCGTCGACGTCTCCAGCGGCATCGAGGCTTCACCCGGTTGGAAAGATCCCCAGAAAGTGCATGATTTCATTCGGAGGGCAAAATCCTATGTTGCCTGACAGCGGCGGTCACTTCGGTCCCTATGGCGGCAAATATGTTCCGGAGACCCTGATGTCGCCGCTCAAAGAACTGGAAGACGCGTATCGAGCGCACAAGGAAGACCCGGATTTTCAGCGCGAACTTTCGTACTACCTAACGGAGTATGCCGGTCGGCCCACTCCTCTGTTTTTCGCCCGCCGCTTGACGGAACGGCTCGGCGGCGCAAAAATATATTTGAAGCGCGAAGACCTGTGTCACACGGGGGCTCACAAGATCAACAACACCGTAGGGCAGGCGCTCCTGGCGAAGCGCATGGGTAAGACGCGTATTATTGCGGAGACGGGGGCCGGGCAGCACGGAGTCGCGACGGCGACGGTTGCCGCCCTCTTCGGATTCGAATGCGAGATCTACATGGGCGAAGAAGATATGCGCCGCCAGGCGCTCAATGTATTTCGCATGCGTCTTCTCGGATCGAAAGTGACACCGGTCGATTCGGGCAGCAAGACGTTGAAGGATGCCATCAACGAGGCCATGCGCGACTGGGTGACGAACGTACGCACCACTCATTACATACTCGGCTCAGTTCTCGGTGCGCACCCGTATCCGATGATGGTGCGCGATTTTCAGCGCGTAATCGGGCAAGAGGCGCGCCGGCAGATTCTCGAGAAAGAAGGAAGGCTGCCGGCCCTGCTGATCGCGTGCGTTGGGGGTGGCAGCAACTCGATCGGTCTGTTTTACGATTTCCTGCAGGATGAACAGGTAAAGATGATCGGCGTCGAGGCGGGCGGCCTCGGCATCGACACGGGAAAGCATGCCGCTCGTTTTGCGAGCGGCGAGTTGGGGGTTCTGCAAGGCTGCATGAGCTACGTTTTGCAGACCGCCGACGGCCAGATCGGGTTGACACATTCAGTCTCTGCGGGCCTGGACTATGCCAGTGTCGGACCCGAACACAGTTATCTGCGCGACCGGAAACGGATCGACTATACGGCGGTCACGGATGAAGAGGCGCTTGCCGCCTTTCAGTTGCTGGGCAGGGTCGAGGGCATTATTCCTGCGCTCGAAAGCTCGCATGCAGTCGCACATGCCGTTAAAATCGCGCAGCAAATGAACCGTGCGGACAGCGTCATCATAAACCTCAGCGGCCGCGGCGATAAGGACGTGCAGGTGGTTTCTGAAATCCTCGCGAACAAGGACAGGTAATGCAGAATCGCGTTGCGCAAACATTTGAAGCTTTGAAGCGAAGCGGGCGGAGCGGCTTTATCGCGTATATTACTGCGGGTGACCCGACGCTCGAGGCGACGCGCAGGCTGGTTATCGAGTTCGATCGTATCGGAGTGGATTTGGTCGAGTTGGGGATACCGTTTTCCGATCCGCTCGCCGATGGAGCGGTTAATCAGCGGGCGGCCGAGCGAGCGCTCCATCGCGGGACAACGCTGAAAAAGGTGCTGGAGACGGTCAAGCAGATCCGCGCGGAGTCGCAGATACCGATCATCTTCTTCAGCTACTTCAATCCGATTCACCATCTCGGGATCGAGACATTTGTGGCGCAGGCGGCGGATGCGGGAGTTGACGGCGCGCTGGTGCTTGACCTGCCGCCGGAGGAATCGAAGGATTACAAGGCGCTCATGGATATGAAGGACTTGAGCACCGTGTATCTGCTCGCGCCGACCAGCACCGATGAGCGAATCGATCTGATCTCGCGCTTCAGCAGCGGATTCATCTATTACGTTTCGCGCGAGGGCGTCACCGGCTTTCAAGAGAAAATGGCCGGCGGCATTTCCTCGATGGTCGAAAGAATTCGCACCCGCTCGGGAATGCCCGTCGCCGTCGGGTTCGGCATTTCGAATCCGGCGCTGGCGGCGGAGGTTGCCGGGTATGCCGATGCGGTTGTCGTCGGCTCTGCGATAGTGAAGAAAATCGAAGAGAACGCGGCCGCCCCTGATCTTATCGAGCGGGTTTCCCACTTCGTTTCGCAGCTCGTGAAGGCGGTGAAACAATGACGAGAAAATCGGATGAGCGAAAGGTAAAGCTGGCCATTGAAGCGGCGCTTTCGGCCGGCGCCACGGAGGCCGAAGGATTCTTCAACCGGACAAGCTCGGTCTCGGTCGAAGTGAGCGGCGGCAAGGTTGAAAGCCAGAAGGTGCGCGAAGGCTCGGGCATTGGAGTGCGCGTGCTTGTCGCGAATCGGCTGGGGTTTGCGTATACGTCCGATCTGGGTAATTCCGCTATAGAATCGGCGGCCAGGCAAGCCCTGGCGAATGCGGAATCGAGTTCTCCGGATGAATTCAACGTGCTTCCGAGGCCATCTCCGCGGTATATAGAAATAGAGAAGTTTGACGAGCAGCTTAAAGACGTGGGACTTGATGACCGGATCGAGCGCGCGCTCAATCTCGAAGGCGCCGCGCGGGCAGTCGACAAGCGGATAACGAAGGTCCGGCAGGCGACCGCTTCAGATGCAAGCTATGAGGCGCACCTGGCGAACAGCAAGGGGATATCGCTGTGGAGTCGGGGCACCTCATGCGCCGCGAGCGTGATGGTGGTCGCTGAAGAAGGAGGAGACGCCCAAATGGGGTGGGATTTCGATCACTCCTTCTATTTCAGCGCGCTCGATGTCGCGCCTGTCGGCAGGAATGCAAGCAGGCGCGCGCTCAGTCTGCTCGGGGCGCGGCAAATCGAGACGGCGAAGGTTCCGATTATCCTTGATGCTCCGGTCGCGGCCGAGTTCGTTGCGGCAATCGGGCACGCGCTCATGGCGGACCAGGTGCAGAAAGGCAAGTCGCTGTTCGCCGATAAAGTCGGCAGGCAAATGGCAAACCGGAACGTCACGATTATAGATGACGGCATGTTTGAACGCGGGCTGTATCCCGCGCCGGCCGATGGAGAGGGAGTAGCTTCGAAGCGGACGGTTCTGGTTGAGGCGGGTGTCCTGCAGGGCTTCCTCTACGACACGTATACGGCGGCAAAAGGCGGCACCGAATCAACCGGCAACGGCGTCCGCTCCTCATATGCATCGACGCCCGAAGTCGGCGCGACGAATTTTTATCTTGTTCCGGGCGACACCGATCCTGACAATCTGTGCGATAACTGCTCGCGCGGTTTTTTAGTGACCGATGCGATGGGCATGCACACGATAGACATGGTCTCAGGCGATTTCTCAGTCGGCGCAAGCGGGCTGTGGATCGAGAACGGAAAACCTGCATTCCCCGTGCGAGAGACGACCATTGCGGGCAACGTAAGGGATGTCCTGATGAATATCGAGGCGGTCGCGCGAAACCTGAAATTCTACAGCCGATACGGCTCGCCCTCGTTTCTCGTCACCGATGTAGTCGTCAGCGGGAAATGAACTTTCCGAATGAGAAAAGTGTCTATTAAAGAGAAACTGACGTAACCCTCGTGTCTTCCAGAAAACAAGCAATCCTGCTCGTGGCCGTAGCCGCCGCACTCCTGGCGCTGTCCAACGTCCCCCTGCTGTACGGCTGGCTCCACCACGTGCCCGGCCGCAGGTTCATGGGCATCGCGGCCGGCGTCCGCGACTCGAATTTCTATTTCATGATGATGGAGCAGGCCGATGATTGGAAGCTGCTGCTGCAGAATAAATTCGCCGGCGGAGAGCTTGACAGGATTTACCACGGTTTCTTCTGGGCGCTGCTCGGACGAGCTGCACATGTTTTCGGGCTCAGCCATGTGGCGGCTTTTCATGCGGCCAGGGCGGCCGCGATTTTTCTTTTCGTGCCGGTTGCGTGGTATTTTATTGGCCGTTTTGTCGAATCGACGCGCGAGCGAATCGCGGGTCTGCTTATGATTTGTTTCGGGGCGGGGGCCGGCTGGATCCAGATGATTACGTACTACCGCACCGGAAGCATGCCATTCGCTCCGGCGGACATCGCGACGCCCGAAGCGACCTCGTTCTTTACCCACATGTCGTTTCCGCACCTCGCGCTTGCGCTTATCCTGATCGCGGCATGCTTCGCTCTTATTGAGAAGGCTGTCTCAGGCGATAAGCTGGCGCCGGCCTTCGGCGCGGGTGTCTGCGGACTGGTGCTCGGTTTCATTCACGTCGTGAACCTGGTTGTGGTGATGGCGGCGCTTGCGGTGTATGCGGGAATTTCGTTTGTTGGGGGGAAGCATAGCCGGCCGCTGCGGGTTTCCATCGTTTTCGGCGCGGTCGCCATATGGCCGGTCATATACTATCTTCGCCTTTCGCTGCTTTATCCGGCTCTCTTGCCGCAAGTGCCTGTCCGCTCTCCCGGTGTGGCGACGTATCTTGTTGGATTTGCGCCGCTCCTGATTTTGAGTTTGGCTTACATAATCTTCCTCCTGAAGAGTCGGCTCCTGAGAAGCGGAGACCTGATGCTTATTTGCTGGACGGCGACAAATTTTGTTCTGCTTTACTCGTATCCCCTCCTGCAGCAGGAGGCGCGGGCGGTTCTTGGGCTGCAACTGCCGCTGGCGGTTCTGGCGACACGCGGCATTTTTCAGGCTGTTTTGCCGGCGCTCGGGTTCGAGTGGACGGATTCGGAGAAGAAGAGGAAAGCGGCCGCGTTTCTTTTGGCCGGGCTGTTGGTTACCTTTACTTTCCCCAGTACGTTCTGTAATATAATTGATCGGATATCACGCCTGAAGACGCATCCGGAAGCATTTTCGCTGACCGAGGATGAGTATGAGGCGCTCCGTTTTTTGAAGGGCGAGACGGGGGAAGGGGTGGTTCTTTCGGGGGACGTCGTTGGCAACTATATCCCCGGCATGACCGGAAAACCTGCGTGGCTGGGGCAGTATGACCATCCCACCCATGATGCGCGGTACCGTTCGGCGCATCGGGTCTTTACTGGAACCACGTCGGACAGCGACAGAGAGAATTTCCTCCGGGCCGGCGGCATCGGCTTTATCTTTTACGGCCGCGAAGAACGCGCCATGGGCGATTTCGATCCCGACCAAGCGCCGTACCTGGAGTCGATATACAAGAACGATTCCGTCAGTATCTATCGTACACGCATCCTTGATCCCATCGCGCCGGGAGAACTGCAGAAACCGCTATGAAGAAAAAGCATTATCCGGTTTATGAGCCATTGCTGGGGCAGGAAGAACTGGACCTGCTGGAGGAATGCATCCGCACGTGCTGGATTTCATCGCTGGGAAGACACATCGACCTGTTTGAGCGTACGTTTGCAAAGTTCTGCCGCTGTCAATGTGCGGCGGCGACATCGAGTGGGACCGCGGCGCTGCACCTTGCGCTGGTTGCGTTGGGAATTGGAAGAGGCGATGAAGTAATCGTCCCCGATCTCACCTTTGTCGCCACGGCAAACAGCGTGGCCTACACCGGCGCGAAAGTGATTCTGGTGGATGTCGAGAAGGAAACCTGGACGATTGATCCGGAACTGATAAAGAAGGCTATTACGCGGCGAACGAAGGCGATCGTCGGCGTTCATCTGTACGGCCACCCGTTCGATATCGAGCGGGTGGTGGAGATTGCGCGCGAACACGACCTGAAAGTAATCGAGGACGCCGCCGAGGCGCACGGCTCGCTGTATAAGGGAAAGCGCGTCGGCCCGCTTGCCGATATCGGTTGTTTCAGCTTTTATGGGAACAAGGTTATTACGACGGGCGAAGGCGGAATGGTTGTAACCAATGATCCGGAAGTGGATGCTCGCATTCGTTTCCTGCGCGACCATTCGATGGATGGCAAGAGAAGATATTTTCATCCGGAGATCGGCTATAATTATCGAATGACAAACATGCAAGCTGCCGTCGGCCGCGCGCAGATGAAGAGGATCGGCGGTATTCTGGCGGCGAAGCGGCGCGTGGCAAAGCTGTATTCGGAGCGTCTGGGCGGCATCGAGGGGATCGTTCTTCCTCCGGAGCGGCCGTGGGCTCGCAGCATATTCTGGTTATACACGATCCTGATCGAGAAGACGTTCGGGCCCGGCCCTGGCGACCTCGCGGCGCATCTGAGAGCAGGCGGCATCGATACGAGGCCGGTTTTCATTCCCATGCATTTGCTGCCGATGTACGGCACGCGCAGAAAGTTCCCCGTCTCCGACATGCTTTCTTCGAGCGGACTCAGCCTGCCGTCGTCGCCGACGCTGATTGAAGACGATATCGATTACATCTGTGAAATGATTCGCAGATCGAGGAGATAAATCAGGGCGCCGCAGGAAAGCTCGTGCAGGCGGCTCGACTAGCTGGTTTGTTTGGTGAGACGAAGAAAGCTATCGGGCGCAATCCTGCCCACGTACAGGTTCCACTTCTTGCCGTAAAGTACAAATTCGCGCACCAGCCTGAAGCCCTTTTTTCTATAGAAGCTGTTTGCAGGTTTGTTATCGGCGTAGACGGTAACTTTGTACCGTTCTATGCGTTTCTTCAATAATTCCCTCTCGCATGCCTCCCACAGTTCCGTCCCGAGGCCGCGCCCGCGGCACTTCGGATCAATCGCCCAGAGCATCATCTCTGCGTTTACCTCTTCAAGGCTTGCGCGCGACTTGTAGAGGAACGTTTCGAAAAGTTTTTTCAGGATTGAGGGCTTTTGCAGCAGTCTCAGTCCGGCAAGCCATGCGAGCTTGAGGAGCCCTTTTCGCAAGGTGGCGGGAAACAATCGATCCGCATCGGCCGTACACAGGCTGAAGCCTACTATCTCGCCGTCCTCTTTGCCGACGAATCCGAAGACAGCGTCTGCTTTGAACATTGCATCGTATAGCGCGACAAGGAAACGATACCCGAAGCTGGGCAGAAAGTCGCCGGGATAACAGGTTTGGTGCAGATCTGCTATCCGGCCGTAATCTTTTTCTGTTATCGGGACAAATTCCATTGATCCTGACCCTGCCGCTTCTCTTTCACCATTGGCAAACGCGGGTTCTGCGCTAGAGACGGGAATCGCTGACGGTGGTTCTATTGAAATATGACGGACCGAAGGCGTACGTCGGAGCCCGGTCTGAACATGGCAATCAAATGTTACGAAAATGGTATAATAGCCTTGCGTTTCCTGTCAAGATTTGAGGATATCTGAGGAAAAACCGGATTGTGCAGAGCGCTCAAGAGCCAAGTTTAGAAGTGCAGGATAAGGTTTTGGAAGATTCGCGATCCGGAGCTCCTTTTCGCTGGACGCCGCACCTTACGGCGGCTCTTCTCTATGCGGCGATCACGCTTCTTTACACTTATCCCCAGGTTACCGATCTCAGTGCAGGCGTCATTGTAAGTCCTATCGGGAGCAGCTCCGATTATAACATCGTCATGTGGGATGCGTGGTGGGTTAAGAAGGCGCTTATCGACCTGAGGACGAATCCATTCCGTACAACCTATCTCTTTTATCCCAACGGCGCGAGTCTGGTCCTGCACGAATTGACTCTGTTGAACAGCCTGTTGACCATTCCGTTCCAACTCCTCATGAGCAAGCCACACGGAATCATTCTGGGATGTAATATTGCATCGCTTCTCTCGTTTGTTATTGCGGGATTGGGGATGTTCGCGCTGGTGAAATATCTGATAAAGGATAATCTGGTTGCTTTTTTCGGGGGAGCGGCCTTCGCGTTCGCTCCCTACCGCAGCATGCACATCGTGCACATCGCACTGTTAAGCACCGGGTTTATCCCCTTGTACGTGATGTTTCTGCTCAAGACGTTGCGCGAGAAGAGATGGAGAAACCCGCTGATCGGCGCGATGCTGGCAGGCGCCACCTTTCTAACCTGTAACATGTACGTTTACTTTCTCGCTCTGTTGACTGCGCTTTTCCTCGTTTATTCGGCGCTGTTCTGGAGGGACGAGTTGTTCGGGCGGGAGAGTCTCATCAGGTTCTCGATTCTTTTTGCCGGAAGCGGGCTCTTGCTCCTGCCGTTCTTGATCGCGGTGATGAGGTCAGGCGCGGCTGAACCACAGCCGGAGCAGATGCTCGATCTGTTTTCCGCGAACGCACTCGGATATATTCTGCCGGCGGACAAGCACGTTTTCTACCGGTTCCTCTTCCGGCTGATGCCGCAGTCCATTTATTATCTTTCCGGTGTTCCCGGCCATGCCACATTTCTGACGTTCACGATTATCGGTCTTGCTGTTGTCGCGCTGGTCAAGGCTCCAATGCGCAGAAACGGATTCTGGCTGGCGATGCTGCTGGTCTTCCTGGTGCTTTCGCTCGGGACGCGCCTGCATTTCGGGAAATGGTCATTCGCTATCCCGATGCCGTACCTTGCGCTGTACAAGTACTTGCCGTTTTTTGGAGTGATGAGGACGCCTTACCGGTTCGTTGTTCCGGCGCAAATCGGGATATTCGTTTTAGCATGCTATGGGCTGAAGCATTTCATTGACAAAATTCAAGCGTGTTCACGCAATGCTCGTTCCGGGACGATGGTTGCAGCGGCTTTCAGCGTCCTTCTGCTGATCGAGTTGTGGAATATTCCATTCATGCAGGAGATGCCGGCGGTTCCGAAGATTTATATGGACATTGGACGAGACGAACAGGAATTCGCGGTGATGGATTTGCCTTCAGATAGCTATCCGGCGCTGGCGAAGTATATGTACTATCAGACACTGCATGAGAAGCCGATACCGGCGGGGCTGCTTTCCCGAACCGATCCGCAGGTGGTTGAATACGGGCGGGAGCTGATTCCCAAGAGCTCGAAAGCGGGAAAGCTTTCACTTGAGGAGGGGGAGCGGCTGAGGGCGTTGGGGTTCAGGTATGTCATCTACCATGACATCGATCAGTCCGCCGATAATATCCTGGCGGTACTGAAGCTGTACTAATCCTCTCGCCTGTCCGGTGTGTTTTTGTGAATCAGACAAGCAAGGAACTCGTCTGCCTCGACAATCTCCGAATCGGGATTGAGGGCTTTTACCTTCCGCAGAAATTCTCTCTCTCCCGCGCCGACACCCATAACAACCGCCACATTGGGCGTCAGCGCTATTTTTTCCGCCATCGCATCGAGCATCTCGAATGAGACGAAGCTGAAGGCATTATTATCGGCCTTTCCTTTCAATCTATCGTAGCTGGCAAGACAGACCAGGAAAGGGATGTCTTTGACCGGGTTGGAAACGAAGACAGAATATTCCGGCGGGAGCGAGCCGATATACTCTGCCGTCTTCCGCGGGTGAACTCGGCCGCCCGACATCGGATCGGCATCCGAATACACAATAAACGCAGTCAGCGGGACAGCGGCAATGAGAATCGAAACGAACAGCGCGCGACTCAGGCGACGGGCTGCATATCCTGAGAACTTCTGCTCCCACAGCCTCGCCAGGATAAGGCCCCCCAGCAACGCTGGAACAGGCAGCAGTCCCGAAAAAAGCCGGCGCTCGGCAAACCCGTATGACAGGCTCATTGGGAGCCAGGCAATTGGAATCACGAGGAGCACGAGGACATGTTCAAACTTCTTTCGCAGGCCAATCAGCGTACCTACACCTAAAAGAGCCAGGCCGACCGCCACCGGATTCGGATAGAATGTTTTCGCAGGGTGAATGCTTCGATCCGTCCAGTTGATTATGTGCTCGATGCCATTCCACGAGTTGACAAAGAGGACGAAGAGGGGGTTCCACCCGTGTTCTTTCGCCGCGGTCAGAAAATTTCCGCCCGCTGTGTAGAACGATTCCAGTTCCCGGATATTTTCGCGGCCGACTGTGAAGTATGGCAGGGCAACGACTACTGCGGCAGCGACCATGATGACGGCTTCTTTCAAGAGGACCGATTTCAGTTTGTTCTGGCGATACCGCCCTGCAATGGCGGCAATTACAGCGAATGGCGCCAGGATCACACAGGACAGGTAGAGGTAAACCGTTGCGCCGGCGACGGCCCCAAGAAAGATGAGATTCCGAATGCTGCCTTGCCGTACGGTTCTCATGATCAACAGCAGCAACAGCGCAAGAAACAGAGGGCCCTCGATATTGTGCACACCGGCTTTGCTGTGGCCGATATGCCAGGGATCAATCGCCAGCAGGAACGCCGAGAACATGCCGGCCCGGTTCCCCCAGAGGCTTCGGCCCAACAGGTACACAAGCAGAATTGTGGTGGTCCCCTCGAAAACTGATACGGCTCGCTGCTGAAACAAGCCTGTGCCCAGTGTCATAAAAGCCAGCCGAATCCCTGCAATTCTGAGCAGGTGAGGCTTCATGATGTGGGGCTCGGAAAAGAACTCGAAGGGCCGCTCACCCAGTTCAAGCACCACCTGCGCGAGCAGTTGCTCATCCGCCGTGTAGAGTCTTGGAAAAACATCCACCTGATACATGCGCAGCAGCAGACCCAGCAGAAGAATCATACCGAGAAGAGCCTTTTCTTTTCTTTCGATGGGCGCCGGCTCAGCGACGCTTTCCCTTCGAAACTCGCTGAACCAGCCCAAGAGGATGACGGCGATAATGCCGGCAATATAAAGTGCGAAGCTTGACGTGCCGCCGATAATGTACATAAGCGCAAAGGCGAGCGCCAGAATCAGCAGCCGCCGATTGGAGGCAAGAGCGGCGCAGTCCTTCCGAAATGCCGCATATGCTGCCACTGCGAGCGCCGCGGCAACACCTAATATCGCCGGAACGAAAAGCGGCCGGCCCCCAAGCCAATAAAGAGACTTTCCCCAGCCGATGAGCGTGTCCATCAGCGGCTTGATCTCTTGCAGGACAAATCCCTGGCTTCGCGCCTGCTGAACCAGATGAAGACACCACAGGAAAGAGAGGATCGAGATAGCGGCTATCGAAAGAAACGATATGATCAGCCGGCGCGAGAGTGGGGCTCTTACTTCAGGTTCGGCGGAATATTCGGCATGTGTTTCATGGAGATCAAGCTGCGGCAAGAGATTTTCCTTCTCATTCAGATTTCTTTCATGATAGCATTCGTGTTTGGCAAAAATCAAAAAAAGGGGGACACACTGATCAGTGTGTCCCCTGAACAGGTCGGATTCGTCAGGCCAGGCCGCGTTCCTTTGATAAGCGGTCCATCATTTCGTTCAAGTCTTTCGGTGGAGTCACGACGCCGGCTTTCTCGAATAGCGAAACGGCTTCGACGGGGCAGGTGGGCACGCAGAGCCCGCATCCGATGCACCGGGCCGGATCCACTTCCATGACCTCTCCGTTCTCCTTGATTGCATCGATCTGGCAGCGGTCAAGACAGGTCCCGCAGGCAGTACAAAGATCGGCGTCGATTGTGGCCGTATAATATGAGCGAACGTAATCGGCCGGATTCTCCATCATCTTCATCCGTCGGAGTCCTCCGCAGCAACACCCGCAGCAACTGCAGATCCAGGAAAGCTCCTGTGTGTTGCTCGGTTGCAGCACAAGCGCGGATTCCTCGGCCAGATCAAGCATCTTCAACGCCTCTTCCACTGTCAACTGGCGGCCGACCTTGTTGTCGAGAGTGTACTGCGCGAATTCCCCGAATGAAAAACAGAGTTCTTTCGGCCGGTCACATGGTTTCCCCATGATTCCCTGCTCTTTGCGACAGATGCATGGGACCATCGCAATCAGTTTCTGCTGTTTCACCAGGTCTCGAATCTTGTTGTAAGTGGCGACTTCAGGCATCGCGTCGATTGCGGCGTCGATCGGCGCCACGCGCAGTTGTTTTGTTTCGAGCGGCATGAAGGACATGCCGAGGTAGGGGAAATATTCTTCGACATACTCGCAGAACTCGCGGTCGATCGTGGCCAGTTGAAATTCGTAGATGCCGACAATGAACTGGACGGCCTGATATTTCCTTTGGTCGCCTTCGCGTACGCGGAAGATAAGCCCCCTGAGGGCCATATCCTCAAGCTTTTCGGCGAGTTTCTTTTCGGGAATCCCGGTTCGCTTGGAGATTTCTGCAGGAGTTTCCGGAGTTTGTCGTAGGTTCAGCGTCAGCTCTGCGTCTTCGGGCGTGAAGAGCTTCTTCAGTATCTTGATCTCGACTCCGGTTGGTGTTTCCGGATAACCTCCCGGCAGTTTATCCAGGAATTCGCGCAGATTCTTGTAAAGTTCCTCGTGCATTGATGTTTTCTCCCTGCTTGTTGTGGCGTGTTAACCGGCCCATAACCCGGCCGTGGCATTATATCCGAAGCGAGTAATAGTTGCAATCGATAATAATCGGGCAGTTTCTATCCAAAAAACTTCTATTTCTTTGCCCGCAGCATTTTGGCGGTTGCCTCTCCCCCGTTCAGCAGGTGCAGCAATGGCGCCGGGCGGTCAATCGATTCGATAAACGGCGGCCGCGCCTGCCACGGAGCGACCGACAGCACGTTTGCAATATCCATCCAAAATTGCAGTCGCGCGACCGGAAGGTCCCACGTCATGTGGAAATGATTGGCCGGGGCGTACTGCTTGTACTCGGGCATGGACGCGTATTTTGGAACGACCCACGTGTGCGGCCAGGTCACATTCGAGCTTTGTGCAACCGCCCCTGCGAGTTTCGCGGGCAGATCGACTGTGAATGCCTCGTCCCAGAAGAAGCTGAACATGCCTGAGAGGGCGCTGTAGGCGAGCCGCCCGGCAATTCCCTCGATTCCCCCCGGGGTGATGAACGTGACGCTGTTGCCGCCGCCGGGAAAATAATCGGGCTCGGCGCCCGGCAGCGATATTTTTTTCATGATATCGGCAACCGGTTCTTTCGGGCGGCCGGCCCAATCGAAGCTGGCGGAGCCGGAGTTATCGCCATCTACGATACCGCGCTGCGCCCATATGTCTTTCGGAGAGATTTTTACATTCATACTTTCCGCCAAACGCCGGATTTCCCACGGCTCCCAAACCTTGCGAAAGTCCATGAACAGCGGCGGATGGCCGCCGGAGAGCCATGTCATGACGAGCATGGTAAGCAGTCCCTGCACGTCCGCCTCGGTGGCGAACGGCATGACATGTTTTTGGCCGGAATGGTCGAAGGTTGAGTTCATCAGCGATTCGGCGATATCACAGACGGGCAGAGGAATTCCGCGGGTATCGCTCGCCCACTCGAGCTGGTTCATGAATCCGCCGCCGGCGGCGTTCAAATCTGCAAGCAGGTCGCGCATGATCAGGTACATCGCCAGCGACTGATCGAGTTTGCTGCCGGCATTCTCCTGCGAGAGGTCGATTCGGCTGCCCACGTGTCTGTTCAGCCACGACCTCAGTTTCTTCAGTTCCGCGGCGTCATAGGCGTCCTTGTTCAACATGTCGGCGAGCAATTTCATGTCGAGGCGAGTGATTTCCAATCCGAAGACGTTCCGGGTGGGAATGACGTGGGCGAGAGCGGTTTCCATCCCCATCGAGTCGTGTCCGAAGACGACGACGCGCCTGCCCTTCAGGCCGACGCAGGCGAGCGCGCCGTAGCACCAATCGATCAGCGCCTTGATTGTCGCGTCCGACGGGTTCGGTTTCGATCCGGCGTCGGGCCAGGAGCCGACGTTCAGATGCGTAAGGCGGCCGGATTGCGCCAGCGCGCCATTTACGGCATGAGCGTAGACCACTCCGGGCTTGGGGGCGCTGTTTCCGCAGGTGATGTTGACCGGCATATCG
The DNA here is from genome assembly GCA_003598085.1 of Candidatus Abyssobacteria bacterium SURF_5. Lineage (NCBI taxonomy): Bacteria > Pseudomonadati > Candidatus Hydrogenedentota > Candidatus Abyssobacteria > Candidatus Abyssobacteria bacterium SURF_5. The sequence continues at coordinate 5,729 of QZKU01000026.1, read as the reverse complement.
GCCGGAAAATGGGCCAGCAGGCTCATGAGAGTCAACTGCGGGAACGCCCATGTGTCCGGTGTACAGACGAGCGCGCCGACGCCGGTTTCCTTGAACTGCCGCGCGACAAGATCGGCCTGCCGTTCTCCATCGATTAAAAGCGGTGTCCACACAACTTTGACGGGCGTCCGGTCGGGAGTCCGGACGTGGCGTGCAATGATCCCGGCGATCAATTCGACGATGTTGGCGGTCCGCTCGCGCGATGCGCGATCGATTCGGGGATCGCATGCGGCGCATACCCCGAATGTCAAGGCGGCAGGCGCTGATTTTCTTTGGACAGGCAATCTTTCCGCTTTCGGCATTTTTTTCTCCTGTTGCAGGACATTACCCGGAAATCGCTTTACAGGAACGGTGAGAGTATACAAGATATTCGCCGGCGGCGGCAAATGCGGAAGCGGGTGAGCGGATGACAAGAGATATGGAGTAATATAATAATGACGTTTAGATTTGCTCAAAGTCGTCAAAGGATCGGGAGACTGCCATGCAGATACGCAAAGCCGGACTCGAAGACCAGGCCCAAGTCATCGCACTCATGAAGAAACTCCTCATTCCCAGCGGAGAGGTGAACAGTGATTGGAACGATGAGGCAAGGATATTCGATCGAATCATTGAGAACCCGGAACTGGGGGCCGTGCTGGTGGCTGAGGAAGAGGGCGTCATCGCGGGCGCAACCACGCTATCGTATCCTGTGGCAATGCGTTGCAACGGCGTGTATTCATGCATCGAGGAGAATATCGTGGATGAGCGCTTCAGAGGGAAAGGAGTCGGCGGTAAGCTGCTGCGCGCGGCGATAGCCGAGGCTGCCGCTCGCGGATGCGACGAAATCCAGGTCAACGCCCCTAGCGAGATGGGGTACCCGCTGTACATTCGCAATGGTTTTACGGATGCAGGCAAGAAGCACATAAAGGCCAAGCTACCAGTGCCGCCGAATCCGCAACCCAAATAGATTGTCCCGCCGTAGATTCTTCTATTTGGTGCCGCGGTTGTATGGCGGCGGTCAAGCGACAGGACAGCCGTTCTCCGAGCCCAAAGGGAGCGATTGCCCGGGGGAATCGGTTAAATTCTGCACCTTCCAGACATGGCGAAAAAATTTTTGGATTTTCTTCCAATGTGACTTATGTCAAAGCAAAGCGGGGGTTTGAGGCGTATATTGATAGCAGGATACAGGATCTAATGTAAAAATAACTGTGGGCTTATGATTTCATTGACAATGGAGGAGGAAGAAATGGATAACCAAATGTTCTGCTACCAGTGCGAACAGACAGCCAAAGGTGAAGGCTGCACGAAGGTGGGCGTCTGCGGGAAGCAACCCGAAGTAGCCAATCTGCAAGACCTTTTGATCCACGCGCTCAAAGGGTTGTCCCTTTATGCGGTGGAAGGCCGCAAAGCCGGCGTTGTTGACCAAGAGGTAAATGCATTTACCGCTCAGGCTCTCTTTTCGACCCTGACAAACGTGGACTTCGATCCTCAGCGGTTCGTCGGGATGATCCGGCGGGCAGTGGAGCTGAGGGAGAGGCTGAAGGGAAAGGTAAAGGCGGCTGGCGGCAAAGTGGCCTTCAAAGAGGTTGCCGCCGATTTCCGTCCGGAATCGACTCTGGAAGGCATGGTCAAACAGGGCGAGGCGGTCGGTCCGAAAGCACATCCCGCCGTAGCGCCGGATATCGTTTCGCTTCAGCATATTCTGCTATTTGGCGTAAAAGGCGTTGCGGCCTATGCGGACCATGCGCGCATCCTGGGGCAAGAGGACGACGCCGTATATGCGTTCATTCATGAGGCGCTCGCCGCGCTTTTGCGGACGGATTTGAGCGCGAACGATCTGGTGGGAATGGCGCTAAAATGCGGCGGGATAAATCTGAGGACAATGGAACTTCTTGACGCTGCGAATACCGGCGCATATGGCCATCCCGTGCCGACGAAGGTGCCGCTCGGCGCGAAGAAGGGAAAGGCTATTCTGATATCCGGGCACGACCTGAAAGACCTCGAGGAGTTGCTCAAGCAGACCGAGGGTAAGGGCATCAACATATATACCCACGGAGAGATGCTGCCGACACATGCGTATCCGGCTCTGAAGAAATACGCTCATTTTTACGGGCATTACGGCACGGCGTGGCAGAACCAGCAGCGAGAGTTTGCCGATTTTCCGGGTGCTATCCTGATGACGACTAACTGCCTGCAGAAGCCCCGCGACACGTATAAAGACAACATCTTTACGACCGGATTGGTGGGCTGGCCGGGAGTCGCTCACGTGACAGATCACAATTTCGCGCCGGTGATCAAGAAAGCGCTCGAGCTGCCCGGGTTCCAGGCCGATGTTAACGGCAAAGCGGTCATGGTCGGTTTTGCCCGGAACGCGGTGCTTGGCGTCGCCGATAAGGTGATCGAGGCGGTCAAAGGGAAAGCCATCCGTCATTTCTTCCTGGTAGCCGGCTGCGACGGGGCGAAACCGGGGCGCAATTACTACACGGAATTCGTTGAGAAGGTGCCGAAGGATTGTGTGGTCCTGACGCTGGCATGCGGCAAGTTCCGCTTCTTCGATAAAGACCTCGGCGATATCGGCGGCATTCCGCGCCTGCTCGATGTCGGGCAATGCAACGACGCATACTCCGCGATCCAAATCGCAGTCGCGCTTGCGAAAGCGTTCAATGTCGGGGTCAATGATCTGCCGCTTTCGATGGTGCTGTCATGGTACGAGCAGAAGGCGGTAGCCATTCTGCTGACGCTTTTGCACCTCGGCATCAAGGGCATTCGGCTTGGTCCGAGCCTGCCGGCGTTCATCACGCCGAACGTGCTCAACGTGCTGGTCGAGAACTTCGACATCAAGCCGATCGCCACGCCGGACCAGGATCTGAAAGCGATCCTTGGCTGATTAGACGTACTGGGGGTCGGCCCAGAGGGGGGCCAACCAAAGGGTCGGCCCCCGACAGAAGGAGGAGGATCATGGAAGGTATCATAACGAGAAAGACAACCGTGCGCGACGTGGTAGTGAACTATCCGCAGACGCGTGCGGTCTTCGAGAAATATAGGATAGATTATTGCTGCGGCGGGGCAGAGTCTTTGGAAGAAGCTCTTCGTGGAAAGAATGTGACATTTGAAAAGCTTTCCGCGGAGCTTGATGCCGCCCTCAAAACGCCCGAAAATGGGGACCGGAAGGCAAGAGACTGGTCAACGGCGGCGCCCACCGAATTGGCGGATTATATCGAACAGCGGCACCACGGCTTCATGAAGGCGCAGCTTCCGCGCGTTCGCAACCTGTTGGCGGCGGTGCAGCGCGCCCACGCGGAGCGGCACGGCCGGATGCTGAACGAGCTGCGGGACATATATGATTCGCTGCAATGGGAAATCGAACAGCACCTCATGAAAGAGGAGCAGATACTGTTCCCCTACATCCGCCGGATCGAGGCGTTCGTTCATAACGGCGGACAGGAGCCGGTTGTTCATTGCGGTTCGATCCAGAATCCGATCCGCCAGATGGAACATGAGCATGAGAATGCAGGCGGAGCGCTCGAAAAGATGCGGGAGCTCACCAAGGAATACTCGCTTCCGGAAGATGCGTGCGCTACGTTCCGCGCGGTTTATGAGGGGCTTCAGGCGATCGAGGCGGACCTGCATGAGCATATCCACCTGGAAAACAATATCTTGTTTCCGAAAGCGATCGAACTCGAATGCGTCGGCAAGGCTGCCTAAGAGCGGATTCCGAAAAAATCCTCCTCACGAGCCCGTAAAGTGAGTAAGCTCCCTCCTGGTCGGGAAAACGTGCAAGACCGATCAGGAGGGGCTTCTCGCTTGAGCTGCGGGTTCCACGCGATCACTACCTTTCTTTCCCTGATTGACACCCACCGGTTTCGGCGATATAATTTGGAGGAACAAGTCTGAGAGCCGTTCCGAAGCTGCTGTCGTCGAATTTTTCGTCACACCTCGAACCTCCGGCGAATGGAAGACACAAACGAGAAGCGGAAAGGGGATTGAAAATGAACGCTGTCACCCTGTACAAAAGTCTGAAGGATGTGCAATCCGCACTGCAGGGAGCCGCGGAACTGAAGGACGGACAGTTAAAGGTCGTCAGCCAGGAGAGTTTTCGGAAACTGTCATATGCGCTTGTATATAATTCCATCTTTAATTCAAATAAAGATATTCAGGAGCTCTGTCGCTGGATGATCCGCGCCGGCGCCGACGCCTGCGGGATCAGCCTCGCGAGTATCCACGATCTGTACATGGCGCGCGGGCGCGGCGAGTGCGGCGGCTTCACGGTACCGGCGATCAATATTCGCGGACTCACGTTTGACGTTGCGCGCACGGTGTTCGAGGCGGCCATCAGCAACCAAGCCGGCCCGTTCATCTTCGAGATTGCGCGCTCGGAAATCGGCTACACGGAGCAGCGACCGGTCGAATATGCCACCGCCGTCCTCGGGGCCGCACTGGCCACCGGATACGCCGGTCCTGTTTTCCTTCAGGGCGACCACTACCAGGTGAACGCGAAAAAATATAAATCGACAGCCGAAGGAGAAATCAACTATCTCCGCGGGCTGATAACCGAATCGATTGAGGCGGGTTTCTTCAACATCGATATTGATGCCTCGACATTGGTAGACCTGAGCAAGCCGACACATGAAGTTCAGCAGGAAACGAACGCCGCGCTCACGCACGACTTCACGCTATTCATCCGCGAGAAACAGCCGAAGGGCGTCACCATTTCGGTCGGCGGCGAAATCGGCGAGGTCGGCAGCCAGAACAGCACGGTGGAAGATTTGCAGGGATTCATGGATAACTACAATAAGAAGCTGCGCGGCAGCGGCAACGTTACCGGGATCAGCAAGATCAGCGTGCAGACGGGCACCAGCCACGGAGGAGTGCCGCTGCCGGACGGAACGATCGCAAAAGTGAAGGTCGATTTCGATACGCTCGAGACGCTTTCGCGCGTGGCTCGCGAACGGTATGGAATGGCCGGCGCGGTCCAGCATGGCGCCTCGACGCTTCCCGAGGAGGCCTTCCACCTGTTCCGACAGAAGGAGACCGCCGAAATCCATTTGGCCACCGGTTTCCAAAACATGATCTATGACGACCCCGCGTTCCCTGCCGACCTGAAGCGTAGTATTTACGATCATATTCACAAGCAACATGCCGACGAGAAGAAATCCGGCGAGACCGACGAGCAGTTTATCTACAAGACGCGCAAAAAAGCATTCGGTCCGTTTAAAAAACAGATTTGGGATCTGCCAGCCGATATAAAAAACCAGATCTGCGCAAAGCTGGAAAAGCAATTTGATTTCCTCTTCAAACAGCTTGGCGTGCCGAATACCGCAGACCTGGCGAAAAAGTATATCAAGCCTCAGTCCATAAAAATCTCGGCGCCCGCCGCCGCGGCTCAGGTCAAGTAGCAGGAGGCGCGGCTTTTCAGATGCAGTGCCCCAGGCATCCCGGTTCGTCCGCCGAATTTCGGTGTGAGAAATACGATGTCATGATGTGCGAGAAGTGCATGGAATGTCGCTCGCCGAAAACTCACTGCAAACACCGCCGGCAATGCATCATCTGGAGACTGGTCGAGGAGAAATTTGGGGCCGGCGATTCTGAGAGGCTGGATGTTGAGAAATTAGCCCATCTTCCGCAGTTCAAAAAATTAAGTACTGACATATCAATGGCTTAGCGATTTCAGATGGCCATTTTACCCACTACATTTTGCAATATTTTCGGAC
>QZKU01000025.1 GCA_003598085.1 Candidatus Abyssobacteria bacterium SURF_5 | reverse complement strand
CATCGTGCTGACCGAGCCGAAATGGACGGTGCCGCTAAATATCTGGAATCAGGTCCCCAGCGGAAAGTGGATACTCTGGCGGGTGCGCGGACTGGACCTCGGCGCCACCCCCAAAACAGTCATTACAAGCGATCAGCGATTTTTCTACAAGTGGTAGGATACGGTGAGGTGTTTCGGCGATTGAGCGGACTGGGAGCTTCGGGGACAGGCGCCAGGGGCGCAGCCCCATATCCACGAATTCAAGAAGGCATGAATTCCATACGTGGAGCCAGACCCCTTCAGTCCCCTTCGCTTAAAAACAATTCCGGAACAGTGAATGTGTCCGGCGATTGAATTGGCTGGTTCCTTTCGATGGGGACAGCCCCGAATCTACGGTCTAAAAGACGCGGCCCGTAATTCTTGGGACAGTCCCCATCGAGTTCCGTACGTGGAGCCAGACCCCCTAACAGTCCGCCTTCGCCGGGTCACGCCGGGAGCTGCTGGTGGATTCTGTTTCTGCCCTCGCGTTTCGCGGCATACAACGCCTGGTCGGCGCGCTCGATAAGGCGCTGGGAAGTATCTTCTTTGCGGTCGCAGGTGGTCATTCCGCCGCTGATCGTGAGACCGGGATGAATGCACTCATCGCTTTCCTGTTCGCCGAGCCTTTGCTCGACGTCCTGGCGCAGTCTCTCGCAGTAGAAAAAGCCGAGTTCGGCGGTGGTTTCCGGAAGGATCGCGATAAATTCTTCGCCGCCGTACCGGCCGATGACATCGGTATGGCGCGAGGTTTTGGTCATGTATCGCGCCAAACTGCGGAGAACCTCGTCGCCTGTCTGATGGCCGAACTTGTCGTTGATGATCTTGAAGTGATCGATATCGAAGATGGCAACCGATAGCGGCCGATCGTATCGCTTCGAGCGTTCGATCTCGACCTCGAGGCTTCTCTTCCAGTAGTGCCTGTTGTAGAGTTGGGTTAATTCATCGTGAACGGCCTGCTGTCTTGTCTCCTGCAGGACAAAAGCATTTTCAATCGCCGCCCCCGCATGCCTGGCAAGGAAGAATGTGCTTTTCGCCTCTTTCGGTGAGAACGGCTCTCCGCTGAACCTCTGGCCGAGCGTTACGAATCCGACCGGATATTTCCGACCCAACAGCGGCGACGCAATCTCAGCTTGCAGAAGCCTCATCTCCTTATCGACGCCTACCATGCTCTCTGCGTTAACCGCCGCCGACAGTTCCCGGGCTGAAAGAATGCGATTGTTTTTTCGCAGCCAGAAATAGATGCCCGACTGAAAATTCAGCTCAATAGATTGAAGAATCTGGTTGTCGAATCCGCGCGACGCCCTGATCTGCAGCTTACCCGTCTCTTCATCAAGAAGGACGGCCGCCGCCTTTGCGCAGACGAAATATTCAGAGAACGCGCCGACCATGAGATCGAGCAGCTTATTAATGTCCTGAAGGTGGAGGCATGCAGAAAAAAATTGGCGCAACGGGCCCGACACGTCGTTTTCCCTCTCCTCCGAAACGGCATGAACCCCCGGCCACGGAGGCCGGGCAGCCTGCTTGCTTTGCTCCAATAAGCTGACTTCCCGAAGAAGCTGAACATGCTCGACGGCATTTTTCAGCTTGTGCCGCACGTGATCCTGCTGAAGCGGCTTCATCAGCAAATCGAACACGTGGGGCGAAATGACTTTCTTCATCTCTTCTGAAGCCCTCTCCTCCAGAACAGCGACGATCGAAAGGTTCTTGCTCATCTTCTTGACGATCGGGAGGTGGTCAAGCAACGGGCATCTGTCGAAATTCTCCTCGATCAGGAGCACATCGACCGGCAAATCCATCAGAAGCCCGTACAATGAAGCTTTGTTAGAGGGATAGAGAACCTCAGACCGTTCAGGCGCCGCAGAGGCGGCAATATCTTTTACTTTTTCATCCGGCGTTGCGACTATTATGATGACCGGTTCGAAAGAATACATGTGGGCGTATCTCAGTCTCCAGATGATATCCGCGCTCTGATCTCGCGGCGGAAAAACAGGTTGCGTCAGCTCGCCCCGCGCTTCACGTTCGGGCGAGGCAGGGCCTTTTTCTCCTCAATTTTTTCAGCGGCAGCGTATTGAGGACGTCTTGGGGTTCGAGCCATCCTCGCCGCGCGACGGCGACGCCAAGGCGGATCATGCTCATATGCTCCAGCTTATGCGCATCGGTGCCAATGGCAAGCTTTACGCCATACTTCTTCGCGCGTCTGCACCAGATATCGTCGAGGTCGAGCCTGTCATAGTTGGCGTTTATCTCGATCGCCGTCTCCGTCCGGGCGGCCGCCTGAAGCACCTTTTCCAAGTCCAGTTCGTATGGCGCCCGCCTGCCGATTTGCCTGCCGGTTGGATGGGCTATGCAATCGACCAGCGGATGTTCCATCGCCGCGATAATGCGCTGCGTAATTTTCTCGCCCGGCTGTTTGAATCCGGAATGTATCGATGCGACAACCCAATCGAACTGTTCGAGTACCTCGTCGGGATAATCGAGTTTCCCGTTCGACAGGATATCAAGTTCCGTGCCGAGCAGCAGCGTCATCTTTTTCAATTTTTTGTTTAACTCGCGAATCCGCGCCATCTTTTCTTCGACCCGCTCGGCGGTCAGCCCGTGAGCTATCTTCAGCGACTGCGAGTGATCGGTGACGGCAAGATACTCATACCCCAAGTCTTCCGCCCGCCGCGCCAGTTGTTCAAGCGTGGCGCTGCCGTCGCTGAAATCCGAGTGCACGTGCAAGTCTCCCCTGATCTGCTCGATGGTGACCAGATGAGGGAGCTTGCTTTCCATGGCGGCCTCGATCTCCCCGCGGTCTTCTCGCAGTTCCGGCGGTATCCACACGAGCCCAGCCGCATCGTAAACATCCTCTTCATCGCGGCCTGCAATCTTGCGATCCCCGCGGAAAACTCCATATTCGTTAATTTTCAGACCCATGCCCTTCGCCAGGTCGCGAAGCTTGACGTTGTGCGGCTTCGAGCCGGTGAAGTAAAGGAGAGCCGATCCGTAGCTTTCCTCCTCGACAACGCGCAGATCGATCTGCTGGTTGCCTTCCACGATGACGCTCGCCTTCGTGCCGCCGGCGGCAAGCACTCGCTTGACCTCAGGCATCGCGGTGAACGCATGAATCGCGTCCTGCGGGTGCGCCGAAGAGGCGAGGATATCAATGTCGCCTATGGTATCGCGCATACGGCGCAGGCTCCCGGCCATTTCAGCGCGCTCGACCGCCTTGAATTTCCTTACGGCCGCCACTATCTGTTCCGCCACCGGAAGCGCGATGCCCAGGGGGATCCGTTTCGACGACTGGCGAAGAAACTCGATTCCTTTCAATATGTTTTCAGCTTTTTTCGCGCCCAGACCCGGCAGTTGGCTGAGCCGCCCGTCAAGACAAGCCGCCTCGAGTTCCTTTATGGTTGATATCTTGAGATTCGAGTGGATGACAGCGAGACTCTTCGGGCCCATTCCCGGAATCTGCAGCATCACTATGAACTCCTCAGAATACCCCTTGCAGAGTTCTTCGGACTTCGCAATCTTTCCCGTCCGCAGGTATTCCTCTATTTTCTCCGCCATGCTCTTCCCGATGCCGGCAAGCTCGGAAAGCCGTTTCTCTGCGACCACGACGGCGATATCCTCCGGCGTATCACGCAACGTGCGGGCAGCGCGCCTGTACGAGGCCACCTTGAATACCATCTCGCCTTTGAATTCGAGCATATCGGCAATTCGATCAAATATGTCAGCAATCTCTGCGTTCTTCATGGTTCACAATATAACGCTTTCTTTCCCATTAGTCTGCAGCTTATCGAATCGGCAATCTCGCCTGCTCTGATTCGCCCCGGCATAGCACATCCGCTCCTCGGCTACGAAAGCTGAGTTAGGTCGCTTTTCATTGAGCCGTGGGGATCATCATACATTCTCTTCAGCGTTAATTATGACATCGGAGTGTTTTGACCGATATTGCTGTGGGGCTCTGTTGCGAACCCGCCGACCCAATCCCGATGGTCTGAAAGATCTCCACTCCCGGGCTGCCACTTTCTCTCTTTCAGTTCGCGAACAGGGATTGCCGGTAAAGAAAATTTCCCTTTACATTTTCACTTTAGAATAATCAGAAAGCAAAGTCAAGACGAAAAGCCGGCAAGAAATCTCACCTGCGCGTCGCCCGCCGTTATGGATCCTCGATATAAAGCTGGGCCCATTTGCAGACTGTGCACGACGAGCTGCGGAGGGCAGCCATGCTGAACGGTCGTTCCACGCGATCAACCCCGGTTCTGCAGATGTTTTCCACAAAATTATCAACATCGAAAATATCATCCACAACTTGTTTGAGGTCAAAAAGTTAGTTTTATTTCTCAACAGAGGTCTCCGGTTTAATCAACAAGGTTATCCACAGTGTCGGAATGTGACGAAACGGCACGCGCACGTCTCCGAAATCGATGAAACGAACGTTCAGCCCATTGAAAAAGGAAGCTTTTTGCGGATAATGTGTCCCATTTCGTTCCACCTGACCGCCTCTCGGAGGGCTACCCGGCAGGAGGCAAAGCAGCACCTCAGCATCGTCTTTGCAGAACAAATGGCCGACGCTTGCGCGATATCTCAGGGGAAAGTCTGCAGGGCGACCGTCAAGGCGGAGTTTTGGGAGGAAGAATAAAGAGTTTGAATGATACGCTGGATGAGTTCAGAGAATAGCAACAGGGAAGAAAATTAACCGTACCCCATGGTTTCGCCTAATACTTCTTCAATTGTTGTTATGCCGGCGAGTATTTTCCTTATTCCGGCTTCGCGGAGGGTGTGCATGCCGTTCCGGACAGCGGCGTCGCGGATTTCGCCGGTGGCGCTGCGTTTGAGGATCAGGTCGCGAACCTCGTCATTGAGCGTCATGAGCTCGTAGATGCCGGTTCTGCCCTTGTAGCCGACGTGTGAGCACTCTTTACACCCGCGAGAGCGGTAGATTTTTGTGTCCTTGATCTGATCGCGGGTCAACCCGACCGTCCGAAGTTCCTCATCGGGCGGATCGTATGCTTCGCGGCAGAACATGCAGAGTTTTCGGACGAGCCGCTGGGCGACAACAGCCTCAATGGTGGATGTCAATAGGAACGGTTCAACGTCCATGTCGATCATACGGGTGACTGTGCTTGGCGCATCATTCGTGTGAAGCGTGCTGAAGACAAGGTGTCCGGTCAGCGACGCTTCGATGGCGAGCGCGGCCGTTTCCACGTCGCGGATTTCGCCGACCATGCAGATATCCGGGTCCTGGCGCAGAATGGATCGCAGGCACTTGGCGAAAGTGAGTCCGACTTTTTCATTGATATTGACCTGGACAATCCCATTCACCTGGTATTCGACCGGGTCTTCCGTTGTGATGATCTTCCACTGGGGATCGTTCAGTTCATTCAGACAGGCGTAAAGGGTGGTCGTTTTTCCGGACCCGGTTGGGCCGGTAACGAGGATGATTCCGTTTGGCCGTTGAATGAGGTCCTGGATGATATCATGCTGATCTTTTTCGAGGCCGAGTCCGTCGAGCGAGATCATGACGGCGCTCTTGTCCAGGATACGGATAACGATGCTCTCTCCGAACATCGTCGGCAGGAACGAAATGCGGAGGTCGATATCTTTTCCGCCAAGCGATAATTGGATACGACCGTCCTGGGGAAGCCGCCGCTCTGCGATGTCGAGGTTTGCCATGACTTTCAGGCGCGAGCTTACAGCCAGCGCCAGATGTTTCGGGGGCGTCGCAATGTTATATAACACACCGTCAACGCGTTGGCGCACCTGGTAATCTTCTTCAAACGGCTCGAAGTGCAGGTCCGATGCGCGACTTTGAATCGCCTGAAGGATAACCAGGTTGATCAGCTTGATGACAGGCGCCTCGTGCGCAAGCGCAATGAGGTTATTGGCGTCCGCGATTTTCTCGCGCGTGACCTTGTTGGGGTCCTCCATTACTTTCTCGACGTCCGCGAACAGTTCATCGATGAGCGCCGCCGCCGACTCCTTCTGATAGCCGTAATGTCTTTCAATGGCGGCAGCGATTTCGCTCTGGCTGCTTACCGCTCCCTCGATCTCGCAGCCGATGATGACTTTCAGATCGTCGATCGTGTTGATGGCGAGCGGGTCGGCCATTGCGATCGTCAGCACGTTATCGGTTTTTCGTATGGGAATGATGTTGTAGAACTGCGCGATATCGGGCGTCACCAGGTGGAGCACTTCCGGGTCGATAGCAACCTGACCGAGGGCTACCTGCTCCATGCCTTGTTGAATCCCGAGGGCGTTAACGATATCCTGTTCTTTCGCATAGCCCAGGCTGACGAGGGTGCGCCCAAGGAACTCCCGGTTAGCTCGCTGTTTTTCGAGGGCTTCTTCAAGCTGGGCGGCGGTGATAACGCCGTTTTCCAGCAGGATCTCACCGAGGTTTCGAGTACCCAATGTCAATGCTGATCATTCTCCTGTTTTCGCTGGGTTTACGATACGCTCTTCACCAGTTTCAAGCCGGGCAGCAGGTCGTCCTGCTGCGTGATCATCACAGCTTCGTCAATCGTAGTGACTCCGGCGAATACTTTCAGCCAGGCGTCGTCACGAAGCGTCCTCATTCCCATCCGGCGCGCCTGGTTCTTCAAATCGACGGTGGGAGCGTGCGCGAGGACCATATCGCGGATCTTTTCATTCATAATGAGGAGCTCAAGGACCGTGGTCCGGCCGTGGTAGCCGGTCCGATTGCAGCTTTCACAGCCGGCGCCCTTATAGAAGGTGATATCGCTCACTTCCTGGGGGTCGAGGCCCACGTGACGCAGCTTCTCTTCGCTCGGGTGCTCTTCGGTCTTGCAACTCTTGCAGATCTTGCGGACAAGTCGCTGGGCCGAAATCGCCTGAACGGCCGATGAAACCAGGAAGGGTTTGATGCCCATATCGATCAAGCGGTTCAGCGCGCCCGCGGAATCGTTGGTATGCAGCGTGCTGAAAACCAGGTGACCGGTGAGCGACGCCCTGATAGCGATTTCCGCAGTCTCGCCGTCGCGAATCTCACCGACCATCACAATGTCCGGCGATTGGCGCAGGATGGAACGCAGACCTGCGGCAAAGGTAAGCCCGATTTCCTCTTCGATCTGCACCTGATTGATTCCGGAAAGCACGTACTCGACCGGGTTCTCAATGGTGATGATCTTGCGCTCGGGCGTGTTAATCGTATTGAGCGAAGCGTAGAGCGTCGTTGTCTTACCCGAACCGGTCGGGCCGGTTACCAGCACGATTCCTGTCGGGATGTGCAGCAGACCCTGCCAGCTTCTGAGCGTGTCAGACGCATATCCGAGATCGCGCAAGTCCAATGCGAGGCTGCTCTTGTCGAGAATTCGGAGCACGAAACTCTCGCCGTAAATGGCGGGCAGCGCCGAGGCGCGAAGGTCGATGTCCTTTCCCATGAGCTGCAGCTTGATGCGGCCGTCCTGCGGTATCCTTTTTTCGGAGATGTCCATGCCGGCCATGATTTTCAAACGCGAAAGGATGGCGTTCTGCAGCGCCTTGGGCGGCGGGTTCACCTCGTGAAGCACGCCGTCAATTCGGTACCTCACTTTGAGTTCCCGCTCGAACGGCTCGATGTGGATGTCGCTCGCGCGGTGCCGGAACGCTTCGAGAATAAGCAGCGTGACCAGTTTGATTACGGGCCCCTCGTCGCTCTCTTCGTCGTCGCCGCCCTCCACGAGAGAGCCGTCGAATTCGATGCTTTCTACGCTGAGGCTGCTGACGCTGAGACTGCTGACCGTGCTGAGGCTGTCGCCGCTGACCTGTGAAAGCATCGTGTCGACGGTCACCTCTTCGAGACCATAATATTTGCGAATCGCTTCTTTGATGGTTTCCTGTGTGGCGATAACGGGGCTGATATCGCACTCGAGCAGCAGGCGCAGGTTGTCAACCACACCCAGATTGGTCGGGTCGGCCATCGCGACATAAAGCGTTCTGCCTTCCTTCCTGACCGGGATGACCTGGTAGATTTTTGCGATGGAAGATTGGACGAAGTCGATCAGGTCCTGCGAGATTTCGAGGTTCGAAAGGTTGACCAGAGGGAGATTCAACTGAGTGGCGAGGGCTTCGGCCAGATGTTGAGGAGTTACGTAACCGAAACTGACGAGGACATCTCCAAGCCGCTTGCCGCTGGCCCTGGTCTGCTGGCGCTTCAGGGCGTCCTGGAGTTGCTCCTGCGTGATGGCGCCTTGGGCCAACAGAATCTGGCCCAGTGACTTACTGCTTTCAACAACAGCCACCGGTTCACCCCCTTTATCGTGATAAAATTATAGCGCAGCCCGAAAACGATGTCAAGGAATCAACCCTCTTAATTTCCTGTTGAGGCGGGGCATTTATTACGCAGGCCCGAGGGAAGTTACCATCATGGAAACGTTCAATCCGCCGCCCAAGCGCGATTCCGGCTGAATTCGAATGCTGGAGATCACGACGGCGGCGCCGGTGCGTTCGATCTCGTACAGGTAAGCCACCAGATTCTCGAGGGAAATGCCCTCCAGCCTCACCTCGACCATGTCCTCGACGAAGTTCTTGCTGAGCGTTTGCCGCGACGGCTTCATCGCTGCCAGATTATTCTTCAGGTTCAGCCGGCTGGCCGTCTGGTCGAGAAACGAAAAAAGCGTAAAATTGCGCGGCCGGTTCTGGACCCTCCTGTTTATCTTTTCCTTCTCCTTCAGTATCTGATCGTACTGCTGTTTGAGCACCTTGAGCTCCGCACTCTGCACGCGAGCCTGCTTGATACCCTCATCAAGCTTCCTTCGCTTCGCCAGAGCGGGGGAGATGACCGCTACCTGAATGATGATGATGGCGGCGATAGCGAGGCAAGCCGCGATTATCTTCTTTTCCCTCTTCTTCAACTCGATCATACCGCACCCCCTTGTAATTGGGCCGCGGCGGCGCGCCTCTGGATATCCGCCCTGATGCGGAACGTGATCTTGTTCGACTTCTCCGCTTTTGTGGCCGACTCGATCTTCACCTCGGCAAGCAGGGGAGAATTATCGAGTTTGCTCTTAAATATGTTGATGTCGTCGAATGAGCCGACTTCGCCGGTCATCCGCAACGTGTTGTCCGAAATCGAAAGGTCGTTTAACGTGACCGCCTGTCCTTCCGCAATGTTTACCGTTAGCTCGGAAAGTACATCCAGCGGCGCCACATAGCGGGACGAGTAATTTCTCAGCAACCTGAAATTTTCCTGCTCCTCCCGTATTTTCCGCTGCACGCTTTCCGGTGATTTAACATCTGGCAGCGTATCTGCAAACGTCTTCACCATCTCCTGATTGAGATATTCCAGTTGGCGCTCGTTATAGCTGTTGGACGTCCACACGTTTATCAGCCACGCGACCAGGGCGATAATGAGGATTCCCGTGCTGAACAGCAGGTTCGGCTTTACGCGCGAAAGGAGGGACGCCGGCGCGTATTCTTCGCGCCGGAAATTGATTTTGTTGCCGCCGGTTCCCAGTCCAGCGTGCGCAAGGGCGATCGCAAGCTGAAATTCCTCTGAGCCGGCCAGCAGATACGGGGGAATCTCGGCGACGGAATTCTCATTGAAAAGAACGACTTTTACGGGGATATCCGGCAGCTTCTTCTGCAACAGACTCCTGAAGTTTTCCGCGTTTGCTCCGCTGACACAGACGACTCCGATTTCGCTGTTCGCCGCCTCCGCGGCCGGATACGTAAACAGGGAGCGCTGTATTTCCTTGAGCATTTTCTGCTCGGCCTGTTCATCGGACAACGAAATTCCTTCCAGCGTGCGAAAACCGAGAAGCCGCTGTCCCCTGAAAAATCCGAGAAACGTGTTCTCGTACCCCAGGCGCAGCAGGACGGTGAGCTTGTCATCCGAGAAGTCGAACGGGTTCAGATAAAAGTCGCTCAGCGCCAGAATGTCGACCGTGACGATTTGAGGGTCGATCTGGGCGCTCTTCATAATATTCAGGCGTTCGGCCAAAATCTCTTTTGTGACCGCCATCGCGAGAACTTCGGTCCCTTCGCCCGTCTTTCGGATGGGGATGAAATCCGTAATCACCTGCTCGACGGGATATGGTATCTGCGGCTCCATCTGGAATTTCAGCGTTTGCCTGATTTTTCCCTCATCCGCGATCGGACTGATCAGTATCCTGTTGATTGTAAAGGCCGCCGGCAGCGAAACGACGCACGTATCCCCGTTCAATTCGTTTTCGGCAAAGGCCTCCCGAATCACGGTTCCAAAAAGCTTTTTGCCCTCTTCATCCGTGACCTCGGGAACCTGCTTTTCTATGAGTTCAAGGATTTTCGTGCGCCCGCCGTGCCGGGAGGCGACAGCCATCTTTATCGAGTCGGGCCTGATGTCTATGCCGATGCTTCTGGTTTCGAACATCATCTTTCCACTTTCCAATACGCAGTTTCCAACTGCAAATAGTTTTCACTTGTTTCCAGCCCCTGCGGCATCGAGCGCTTCAGGAGCGTTTTGATTTTCAACGTCCGCACCGGGTCTCCCTCGGCGGGAACTGTGCCGGTGGCAGTGATGAGGAAATATGAGCTGCCGGTCGCAAATTTCCTGGCAGGATCAATATCGGGCAGCCGTGCCGTCAGATCGGCGGCGGTCTCAAACGGATCATCCTGGCGCGAGTCGAAAGCTGACGACCCTGCGGCTTCGCTTTTGAGAACGGCGGATAAAACCACCTCGTCGGCCGTATTTATGTTCACCAGGCCCTTCGGATCCCCAAATACCGTCACGTATGCGGCGAGACCCGGATTTTCATCATCGCCAAAAAGAATCTCTTCGTCAAACCCCTTGATCAGCAAGAGTTCCTCGACGCTGTCCAGCGGGCCGTTCTTGCAATATCGCGGCGGATCGAGCGACTGATAATAAGAATCTTCCGCGCCCAGCGGCTCCTCCTGATCATTTTCGTCAATCCAATCGACGATGCAGTCCACCAGGCCCGGATCGAGATCAAGAAGCTCGAACAGGTACTTCATGTTCTCAACCATTTCGATGTTCTTGCTTTCGATGGCTGTTTCCGAGAGAGTGCCTTTGATGAGGCGGTTCAAATTCAGCTTGGACATTTCATCGGTAATTTTCGTTTTCGCAGATGAAGCCGGTGTTGTGAAATCGATTTCTTCCGCCCACTCTTCCTCCAGCGTATCAACGCGGATGCTCTTGTCCATGTCGTTCTTCAGATCGTTCAGAAGAAGAGCTTTTGCCGTTTCGATTCCTCCGCGCGCCGCCGCTTGCGCCTGAAGATCATCCACCAAATTGCCGGACAGAGTAGCATACACGCGGATCAGATAGTTGAATTCCAGTACCACAACGGTGAGGATGATCGTGACCAGCAGCGTCAGCAACAAAGCCATTCCACGTTCGCCGAGCGCGTACATGTGCGGGTAATTTTTATTATTCATTATGAAGTATTTGCGCATCTGCTGTCAACCCGGTCGGCCTCGGTGATGCCGGCTCATACCGTCAAAAGATATCGCTCATCATTCCTGCGTCTCGAGTGTCGACGACCCCTGGTCGCCCTCCGCTCCTTCGTCGGCAGGCGGATTGATCTCCTCTTCTTCCTGGTCTTCCAGAATATCTTCCTCCTGCTCTTCCTGTTCCTCGTCCTCGAGTTCCTCGAAGGCGGTCTCGGGCTCTTCAAGCACGGAATTCACCGGAATGCGGGCGATTGTGGAGAACGGGAAAAGCTCGCCGTTTGAATCGGCGATCTCGAGGGTAACCTTGACGGCTGCAGGCAGTGCGGTCTCATCTTCATAAACCCATTCCGGCAGCCATTCAGTTCCATCAAAATACTCAAACCTCAGCGAATGAACGTTCATGGTCCATTGGAAGACGCCTCCGCCATCCTCGGTTTCCGTCAGCAGGGGCGCCACCGTGCATTGAAGAGCATAGGGGTTGTTTTCGTCGACGGCATAAGGCAGATCCTCCACATCCTGTTCCGCCGGCCCATATGTGACATGCGCGATCTCCCCGGCCAGCATACGGGCTGAAAAACGGGAATTCGTCGTGAACAGCTCGAGCGAATCCACGGGGGTGTCCTCGTTCTCGGACGGAGTCCCCATAAAGATCGACTGCTCTGTCTCCTCCGTTTCCACCGTTTCTCCCGTTTCCGCAGATGTCTCCGAGCCAAGCCGGCCGCCGAATGGAACGTAGGCGGACGCCGTGTTTTGAGTGATGTCGTTGAGGAGGAAGTTGGCTTTGTGATAAATTACGGCGCGTTCCTGCTGCTCTTCGGCATTGGTGATGGTGTAGAAGAACGTGCCGAAGACGATGCCGAAGATCATTGCCAGAATCGTGACCGCAAGAAGGACTTCCATCAGCGTGAATCCGCTGTTTCGGGTTCCGGTTCTCACTCGACAGCCTCCTTCGAGAAGGCCGTATGCAGCTCGAATGTGCGTTCCGCTGAGGAAACCGTTATTTTCAAGTTTTTCAGATTTTCCACCTTCGTTTCCTCGACGAAAATCTCCCAGTTGAGCTCCGGATATTCGGGACCGAAATCGCCCGAATCATTGTTAAGCGAATCATACGGAGTCGTGAAGGCCTCCTCCATTTTTTGCCTCGCGAGCGTCGCCTCCAGCGTCTGCTCCTGGTTTTTGTGAGCGAGGTTGAGGCTCATCAGGTGCGTCCCGAGAAGCGTGACGAGAACAGCCGCAATAATAGCGACGGAAACCATCACTTCCAGCAAGGTGAATCCACTCTGTGACTGGCTTCTATTCATCAGATTTCGTCGGTCGAGGCGACAAGGGTGGGCATGCCCGTTATGCCGTCGTACTGCACAGAGAGCGTGTCGCCGTCCTCATTTACCAGCGTCACCGTCGCGGGACTCGCGACGCCCAATGGAGTAAACTCTATATAACGCGGTTTTGAGGAGGCAAGGGCTGTATCGTCTCCAACGCTCATCGAGGAGAAATGAACGCCCTGCGGCAATTTCTGGGGGGCGAACAGCGGCTCGGAAGGGGCGGCAACTTCATCCTCCGTCCCCGATTCCTCGTAGTGCAGCAGTTCGAACTGAGTCCCGAGAGTCAGCCCGATCGCGCCACCCGAATCCTCTTTCTCCGTCTCTTTTACTTGCACAACCCAGTATGTTTCCTCCATGGGATCGAGGTAGAGTCGGTACCTTTTATTCTTTGCAACCGACTCGCCGTACGCGAGGGTTATTGTGCCTGAGAGCGTCCGCGCCGCGCCTTTCAGGCGGCGGCTCGGAACAAAGGGGTCCAGCCTCGGCAGAACAATAACCGCCATGATGCTGATAATGGCGATGACCACCACCAGCTCGATGAGGGTGAATCCCTTTTTCCCCGCGCGGTTATTCAATGTTCCAGCTCTCGATATCGCGGCTCTCGTTTTCGCCGCCATCCACGCCGTCGGCTCCGAGGGAACGGATCTCATAGTCGAAACCGTGCTGGCCGGGCGACTCATAGATGTATTCATTTCCCCACGGATCATTCGGTATTGCCGACGTCTCCAGGTATCCTCCCTGTTTATACCGCTCTGGAATTCGGCCGGTCGAGGGCTGGCTTACCAGCGCCTGCAGACCTTGCTCGGTCGACGGATAAAATCCACAGTCCAACCGAAACAGTTTCAGCCCCGTCTCAAAACTTCTGATTTGCGCTTTTGCGGCGGTTATCTTCGCATCCTCTGTTCTGTTAATGAGCTTTGGCGCAATATAGGCGGCGAGGATGCCGATAATAACGATCACGACCATCAACTCGATCAGGGTGAAGCCGCGGTCCCCCCGCTTTTTCCTTTTCGTATCCATTGAATCCTCTCCTTAATGGACGATCTGATTAATATCGAATATCGGCAGCAGGATAGCCAGAACGATAAAACCGACAATGGTTGCCATAATTACAATCATCAGCGGCTCGAGAAGCGAAACCAGTCCCAACAGCGTGGTATCGACTTCGTCGTCGTACGTATCGGCCACTTTCATCAGCATCTCCTCGAGCTGGCCGCTCCGCTCGCCGAGCGCAACCATGTGGATGACGACCGGCGGAAAGACGGCGCTTCTGCGCAGTGAGGCCGCAAGGTCCTCCCCCTTGCGAACATTTTCCTGCGCTTGCCCGATCGCTTTCGCGATGATTCGATTGTTAACGATGCTTTTCACTATCTCCATGGAATCGATCAGATTCACGCCGCTCTGGGTAAGCGTTCCCAGCGTGCGCGCAAACCGGGCGACTGCCAGCTTGCGGTTCAGTTTGCCGAAAATGGGAAGCGCGAGCTTCAGCTTATCCCACGCCGTTCCCCCCGTCTCGGTTTTCAGGTAGCGGTTGAGCACAATGACCGCCACCGCCGCCAGCACGACCATGACCAACCAGTACGAGCGCATGAAGGCGGAGATGTTAATGAGGATGACCGTCGGCGTCGGAAGCGCGCGGTTGATCTGGAAAAAGATCTTGGTGATTGTGGGAATGATGTACGTCAGCAGAAAGAACAGGACGCCAAATCCGACCACTGTCATCAGCGCGGGATACAGCATGGCCGATATGATTTTGCGGCGGAGCGTCAGTTGCTTCTCCATGTATTCGGCCAGCCGGAAAAGGACCACTTCGAGCGCGCCCGACGATTCGCCGGCTTTTACCATGTTCACGTACAACTGCGGAAAGTAACGCCGGTGCTGGCCCAGAGCGGCCGACAAGGCGGCGCCTTCGCTGATGGTCTCCTTTATCTGGTAAACTATCTTCTTCAGCGCCTTATTATCCACCTGGTCGAGCACGGCGTTGAGCGCGTCGACCAAGGGCATTCCCGCCTGCAGTAGTACGGCCAATTGCCGGGTCATCAAAGCGATATCAGGTGCTTTCACACGGGTGAAGAATTCGCCCAGGTTGATTTCGCGCGCCGGCTTCGCCGTTTGCGACGCAGTTTCGCCGATCTCCACCGGCAGCAGTTCCATCTCGCGAAGTTTTGCGCGGGCCGCCTGCGCCGTCTCGGCGTCAAGCACGCCCTTTACCTTCTTGCTCTGGGCGGTGATGGCTACGTATTCAAAAACCGGCATAGTCTCTTGTTCTTGCAGATGGCAGCGTTATACAATGTCTTCCCGGGTGATTCGAAGGACTTCCTCAATAGTGGTGATGCCCGCGATCGCCTTTCGCGCCCCGTCCTCGCGAAGAGTGGTCATCGCATTCTTGAGGATCGCCTGTCGCTTGATCGTATTCGAGTCCACGTTCTCGAGAATGAGGCTCTGGATGTT
Source organism: Candidatus Abyssobacteria bacterium SURF_5 (assembly GCA_003598085.1). Classification (NCBI taxonomy): domain Bacteria; kingdom Pseudomonadati; phylum Candidatus Hydrogenedentota; class Candidatus Abyssobacteria; species Candidatus Abyssobacteria bacterium SURF_5. Next base: position 15,558 of record QZKU01000025.1, on the reverse strand, counting down.
CTCGCGCACCAGAAGCAATTCGAAGATGCCGGTGCGCCCGCGATAGCCTCTGCCCACGCAGTTGGCGCATCCGCCGCCGCGCCACAAGAATCCGTCGTGAAGGCGCTCCCTCTTGATTCCGATGTTCTCCAGTTCCAGATCGTCCGGCTGATAGGGCGTCTTACAGCTCGGGCAAATCGTGCGCACCAGGCGCTGCGCGAGCACCGCAATGACCGAAGAGGAAACGAGGAACGGCTCGATTCCCATGTTCAGCAAGCGCGTGATTGCGCCCGCGGCATCGTTGGTATGCAATGTGCTGAAAACGAGATGGCCCGTAAGCGAGGCCTGGATGGCCATCTCGGCCGTTTCCACATCCCGAATCTCGCCCACCAGAATGATGTCCGGATCCTGCCGCAGGATCGAGCGCAGCCCGTTCGCGAAGGTCAGGTCGATTTTCGGCTTGACCTGTATCTGTGCGATGCCTTCCATCATGTATTCGATCGGGTCTTCGACGGTAATGATGTTTTTTTCCATTGAGTTCAGCCGATTCAAGGCCGCATATTGCGTCGTCGTCTTGCCGCTGCCGGTGGGACCGGTCGTCAGGATGATGCCGTGCGAACATTCGAGCAGCCGCGCGTACTGGCTCAGATCCTCCGTGCTGTACCCCAGCTCCTCGAGGGTGAGCAGGTACGTTCCCTTATCCAGCAAACGCATCACCACGCGCTCGCCGTAAGCGGTCGGCACAATCGAGACGCGAATGTCCATCTCGCGCCCGCTCAGCCGTATCTTGATGCGGCCATCCTGCGGAAGACGCCGCTCGGCAATATTCAGATTGGCCATGATCTTGATGCGCGAAACAATGGCGGCGTGATAGGAGCGAGGAGGGCTGAGGATCGGGTACAGGACACCGTCAATCCTGTAGCGAACGCGCAGGTCCTTCTCGTACGGCTCGATATGGATGTCGCTCGCCCGTTCTTTGGACGCCTGCGAAATGATAACGTTCACCAGTTTTATGATCGGCGCTTCATTTGCCAGATCGAGCAGGTCGCGCCGCTCCTCGAACGGCTCGGCGGTCAGAAGCCCCATTTCCTCTTCTTCAATATCCATGATCACCTGAGCCGCCGAATGGTTCTGCAAATCGAAATAATGATTGATGATCCGCTCGATTTCAAGGGAAGGGCAGATCATCATCGTGGTCCGCATCCCGAGCAAGAGCTTCAGGTCGTCCACCGGAGCGGAATTGAACGGGTCGTGCACCGCCACCAGACATTCCCCGTTCTCTTCACAGATCGGCACCACCTTGTTCTCCTTTATGAAAGAGAGTGGTACCTTCGAGAGAATGTTCGGATTGACCTGCACGTCGATCTTGCTGCGGTAAGGGATATCAAGCAGTTCCCCGACAGCCTGCAGATACTCTTCCTCTGACAGGTATCCCTTTTCGAGGACGGCATCATAAAGAGGAATATTCTTTTCCTCCTGCAGTTGCGCGACCTCGGCAAGCTGGTCACGGGAAAGGGCTCCGTTCTGAACGAGAAAACGTCCGATGGTTTTTGTAGCGGCAGTGGTAGTCATCTTAAATCAGCCTCACGCGAAGGCGCCAACATATGGGCGCGTTTCAAGACAGGTTCTTGCGCCCTGCATATCCATCGATGCGCAGGGCTTGGATGCTGCGGTTGTCATTTCGGCCCCGACTCCTCGAGGGGACCGGTAAAGATTGCACTTTCGCCCAGCGTGGCGCCGTCCTGGAACGTCGGACAGGCTTCAAGCTTCTCCTGCAACAGGTCGGTCGCCTGCATCCTTCTCTCGAGCGTGAGCTCGGCGGCCTCGGCAACGCTGGTTACGATGCTGGGCGTAATGAAGATCAGCAGGTTCATCTTTCTTTGCTGAACGCTGGTGCTCTTGAACAGCCATCCGAGAAAGGGAATATCTCCTAAGAAAGGAACTTTGCTGACCGTAACACTATCATCGTCCTGCATCAGACCCCCAAGAACGAGTGTGTTTCGGTCTTTGACCAGGACGGTGGTATTCGCCTCCCTCTTCAACTCGGTCAGCGCTTCTCCGGTGGACGAGGATACCTCCTGCAGAACCGCATCGTTCACTTCCTGCGTGATCTCGAGACGCACCATGCGATCCGGACTTATATGCGGCGTAATTTCGAGGATGATCCCAACGTCGCGATACTCGAAAGCTTCGTTTACCGCCGATGCGCCGGCCGAGACTACGTCGCTTACCCGCTGAGTGATAAAAGGAACGCTCTGGGAAACGTTTATGGTTGCTTTCTGATTGTCCAGTGTCAAGATATGCGGCGCCGAGAGAACATTAAAATCGTTGTTGCTCTGGGATGCGTTCGCCTCAATAAATGCGCGCAAGAAGTCCTCGTCGATATTCAGATAACCGATATTGATTCCGGCCGGCTGCGTCGGCAGAACGAGAGTGTCGCCCGCCAACGCCCCCGCTATGCTCGCGCCGAGCGAATCGGCGTTGGACAACTCTCCAACGCTTCCGAACGTGACGTGTTCGTCGTCCGGACTCGCAACCAGCCATCGGATGCCGAGGTCGCGCGTGAAATCCAGGCTGACCTCCGCAATCAGTGTCTCCACAAGCACCTGAGGGCGCAAAATATCGAGTTCATCGATAACGGCCGCTATCACGGCGTAATCCTGCGGTGAAGCGGTTATGATGAGGGAGTTGGTCGTCTTATCCGCAACGATGGAGACTTCCTTGTAGAACGTGCGGATTCCGGTTACCGCAGTCGCGCCCGGCGCGCCGCCGGGTGCGGCCGGCGCTGTTTGCCCGGCCAAATTGGTAAGCACTGCGGCGACGTCTTCGGCCAAGGCATTCTTCAGGCGGTAGACGTGAATGTTGTTCGCCTCGATCGGCGTCGGCTTATCGAGCTCGCGCACAAGGAAGCGCACTTGCTCGGTGTCAAATTCATTGGCGACAACTATTAACGAGTTCGTTCTCAGGTCCGGAATGATCTTGATTTGCGAGGCGGTGGCAGCCACTACCTGTTGCGCCGGAATCCGCCGGCGCGTGCGCGGAGCCGTAACTGCGCCAGGCGCTCCGGCCATGCCGGCGGGAGCGGCTTCGAGCGCCTGCAATATCTCCTGCGTCAGCACGTCCGCCTGGGCATTCATGAGAGGGAGGATCGTAATGGTCTGCTCGAATCCGGGGACATCGACCTCTTCAATGATCTGTATGAGGCGCTTGATGTTGGCGGCTGTATCCGTAATGATAATGGTATTCGTATTTGGGTAAGCAGTAATATTGGCGTCGCGGGAAATGAGCGGAGTAATCACGCTCACGATCGCTTGCGCATCCGAATACTTTATTGGGATTAGCTGGGTGATAACCTTATCCACTTCGGATACGTCCCTGGACTCTCGACCCGAGTGGACGGGGATGCTTTTCTGAGTGGCGGTCCGGCTGGGGACCACCTTGTAAATGTTTCCGATGCGCACAAGCGAAAATCCGTTCATTTCGAGGATTGACAGAAATACGCCGAACGCCTCGTCTCTTTCCACTCGTTTCGGCGCGATGACCGTTACCGTCCCCTTCACCGCAGGATCGATGATAAAGTTCTCGCCTGTGACCCTGCTCATCACGTCGATGACTTCGAGGATGGAAGCGTTATCGAAATTGATGGAGATCTGATTATTCGTTTCTCGTGTGGCGGGCGACGGAGGCGCTTGGGGCGGTTGTGCGAAAGTCCCTGTTTGAAGAAGGGCGGAATATCCCACAACGATCGCTGTTAATACAGCAAGATAGCGTTTTCCCATTCGTTGGTTTCCTCTTTAGAGACTGCTTGTCCGGCTGAAACAAAATGTGTCAGCGGATCTTGTACACAAGCGTTCGATGCCGGCCGTCACGCTCGACAACCACGCGAATCTCGGGCGCGCTCTGAAGCCGCTCGCTCTGACCCATAAGGTCATCGACTGAGTTTACCCGTATCCCATTTACGCTTTTCACAATGTCGCCCGGCTGCAGACCCGATTGACCGAGAAGCGGGTCGGAGCCAACCTGATCGATCTTCATTCCCGCCGGCTGGTTATCCACCACATTGGGCGAAGTGTGCACCTGACCGGCAAGCTGCCCGATGTTGCTGCCAATGGTCTCCAGCATCTTTGCGCGGTTCACATATCGAAGGTTTTCATTCACTACCCGGATGGGGACATCTGAAGAGGCCGATTCAAGACCAGAGGGAAATTGCGGTCGGGACGCTCCAAACAGATTCGGTCCCGGCCTCCCCCCCTCTTTGTCCGAGAACGACATCGCCAGCACTTCGCGCCGGCCGGCTCGAGCGATAACTACTTCATTTTCACGCACTTCCTCAAGCCGGGCATCGTTCATGATGGAGTCGCCGACGCCGTATGTGTTCTCGACGCGACCTTTCTTGTCCCGGATTATGGCAAAGCTTGATTGCGGGGTTGCCGCGGCAACACACCCGAGCAGCTCGAGCTCGAGCGTCGTTTCCGGCAGGCGCTCCTCAACGACCTTCTTGACGCTCACGTTTGAAGAGGACAGTGCTCCAAAGAGGTTGCTTTTTCGCAGGGCGGCGTATTGTTCGTATGATTTGATTTTTGAAAATTCCATTTCCGGCTGGTTCGACTGTGGAAGGGCAAGCGGAGCCGGTTCGGAAATCGGGGCTGCAAACAAGAATTGGGCTCCTCTTACCAAAAAAAATACGACGACAGCCGTCAATGTCAGATCGACGGCCCAGAAAATGGTTCTCAGATGTTGTATGCGAATCGGCACAAACTACCCCCCGAATTTTGTTTGATTAATTATACTCTGTGCCAAAGCTAAAGTCAATTTAGACGGCACCTTCGGAAGCCGAAGAAACGGGCGCAACTATTAATTTTACCCTCCCGCCGCCAAAGGAATAAAATACGGCCCCTCCGGGATTACTGCCACGCGTGCTTTCTGCCCGGCATCCGCCAGAGCAAGATGCATACCAGTTCCGACCGAATTGATTTGAGTCGCTCCGCTGAGATCAATCTCCTCCTCGGAAAGCCCCTCCGAATAAAGATAGATCCTCGCTCTCCTCAGTACCTTTACCAGCATCTCCACTTCCCACTGGTCTATATGAAAATGGGCGGGTTCGGCGATATATTCAATAAATCGATCATGATCTCCCACCTGCTTCAGTAGTTCGAGGCCTTCTCGAAATTCAACACTGCCAAGACCATGAGAACATTCGGCGGCCAGGATAATACTGCCGCCTGGCGCCAGAATATCCAGTGCGCCCACCAGCCCTTTAACCGCTTGATAATATGTCGCATCGAGCGGATAACCCGCCGCGGTTGTGACGACAATGTCGTATAATCCGGTTCCCGGCTCAGTCGAGTAACAGGCCGCAAAATCGCATGCCTTCAGATGCGAGAGCGCCAGATCGCCGGTAAAAACATCTGCGATCTTGCGGCTCGAATCCAACACCACGTTCACACACATATCCGCCCCCGCAGCGGCCGCTATTTCCAGCAGTTCAGTCTGCAGGGGGTTGCTTTTCAGCTCGCAGTTGCGCGCGCCGGTCTGTTCGAGCATGGCCGGCCCGTGAAGCGTCCGGATTGCATCAACAGAAGTCAATCCGACCGCGATCGATTTCCGGCCGCCGGAATATCCCGCCATGAAATGGGGCTCGACCAGCCCAACCACTATTTTCAGGTCGCTTTCAAGATAGAACTCGTTGATATCAATCGGCGTTCCGCTGGAGGTGTAGCCGATTCGCCGAATCCGAGTGCGCTCGCGCGCGTCGTGGGTTATGATTCGATAACGCCTTAATATTTCCTCTCCCAGTATCTCCACCAGTTCATCGGGTGTCGGCGCACGATGGATGCCGGTCGCGATTAAAAGAGAGACCTTCTCCGGCGACATGCCCGCCTCTTGCAGCTTATCAATGAGGGGGGGCAGCACCTCTCGGTTGGGCACGGGCCGGGTGGCGTCAGACACCACAATGCATGCGTCTTTTCTTCCTTTGACCAACTCCCGAAGCGGAGGAGCGCCAATAGGATCGTCCAGCGACTGCCTGATATGAGCGGCGGGTTCTTTGACGATCGGCATGTCCTTTGTCCGAAATATCTTGCATTTCAATCCGACCGGTAACTCCAGCTCGAGTTCATTTCGCCCATACTTCAAATCTAATCTCATGTGACTCCACCATTCTGAATGACAAATATACCATCGGCCATTATATAGCGCCAGTGGGGGCAAGGTTCAAACCCGCCCGCATATGTTCCAATTGCGTACAAAGGGCGCCCGAAGGCAAAGCGTGGGGGCGAGCTTGAAAACCAGCCCCGCGCAATCGCTTTCAATCTCAAAAAAGCTTCTTTGTACCTCAGATGAGGCATGGCACACCATCCGAACGAATAGGCGATTCCTTCTATCTCCTCAAATTTAATTGCCCTATAGGTTAACAACGGCGCCGGGGCTCTTCCGCAGAGTCTCGAGCAGCTGCCGGTGTATCACAAGAGCAGATATGTCCTTCCACACACATAGTTGCGAATCTTCTCGTCTTGAAAAGCAGTTCTCGCGAAGGCTCGTCAAGTTGAATATTGGGCCGCACATATGCTATTGTAATAGGTCTGCGTAGTTTAATGTTCTGCGACATCGATAGCTGAAATGTGTGTATTTCCACCGAGTCTTGAGTGGCAAGAAAATTGCCAGTGACGCAGGAGGAGGAGACCCCATGAGGAAAATCACCATGGTCGGGGCAGGAAACGTGGGCGCGACGGCCGTGCAGCATATCGCCCAGAAAGAACTGTGCGAACAGCTCGTCATGATTGATGTTGTGGAGGGCCTCCCTCAGGGAAAGGGCCTGGATATGTGGGAATCGGCTCCGCTGCTCGGGTCGGATACACGGGTCGAGGGCAGCAACAAGATGGAGTCAATGAAGGACTCGGACCTGGTGATCATCACCGCCGGCCTTGCCCGAAAGCCTGGCATGTCGCGTTCGGACCTGCTCGACAAGAATGCGGAAATCGTCCGCAACATTGTCGAGAACATCGTCCGATATGCGCCCGAAGCGATCATCATTCTGGTGACAAATCCGCTCGATGTGGTCACATACCTCGCCTACCGCGTTTCCGGCTTCAACAGGTCTCGCGTTTTCGGAATGGCAGGCGTCCTCGATTCCGCTCGATTGCGAAGTTTTGTCGCGATGGAACTAGGCGTCAGCATAAAAGATACGCAGGCGCTGGTGCTCGGCGGTCACGGTGATTCAATGTTGCCTCTTCCGCGCTATACGACGGTCGCGGGTGTTCCCATCACAGAACTGATGGACGGGGCAACTATTGCGCGGCTGGTGGATCGAACCCGCAAAGCCGGCGGCGAGATCGTCAATCTGCTGAAAGCCGGCAGCGCCTACTACTCTCCCGGCGCTTCCGTCGCCGAAATGGTCGAGTCCGTAGCCAGGAACAAGAAGCGGCTGCTTCCATGCGCCGCCGTTCTTGAAGGGGAATATGGCCTGAAAGACATTTGCGCCGGCGTGCCGGTTCTGCTCGGACAGAATGGAATCGAGAAGATCATTGAAATATCTCTGGAACCTCCCGAAGCCGAGGCCATGAAAAAATCCGCCGAGGAAGTGAGGAAGGACATCCAGCGGCTGAAGTTTTAAAATATGGAAAGATGCCGCCCTACAAGGGCGATCATAGACCTTGGAGCGCTCAGACATAATGTGGCGCAAATCCGAAGCCGTGCAGGACAAACCGTTTCAGTCCTGGCGGTGGTGAAGGCCGATGCCTATGGACATGGCGCCGTCGAGGTCGCCCGCACATGCGCGGCGGCCGGCGCATCAATGCTCGGGGTGGCTTTGGTCGAGGAGGGTGCAAGTCTTCGGCTGGCAGGCCTTCGCCTTCCCATCCTGGTGCAATGCTGCGTGCATCCGGATGAAATCGAGTTCGCTCTCAGAAATGACCTCACTGTGACGGCGCCTTCTCTGGAGTTTGTGCAACAGGTTTCCGCGGCGGCCGCACGGCTGGGGTGCGTGGCTCCTGTCCACATCGACATCGATACCGGGATGGGCCGGATCGGTTTTGCGGCAAGCAGGGCCGTTGAAGAGATCGTCGAGCTGGTGCGGCTCCCGAACCTGCGCATCGAGGGCGTATACACGCACTTCGCGACGTCCGAGATCGAAGACGATCCGGGCACGCTCGCCCAATTGGATCTGTTCCGGAAGATAGCAAAGGAACTCGCGTCGCGCGGCATCAAGCCCGGGTACGTACATGCCGCCAATAGCGGAGCAATCCTGAACTGCCCTCAGGCGCATCTTAATCTGGTCAGGCCGGGCCTGATCTTGTATGGTGTATATCCCGGCCAGAATTTGAAGCAAAAGCTGGATGTATGGCCCGTTCTCGCTCTGGAGACGGCGGTTACCTTTCTCAAATCGGCCTGTGCCGGCGCCACTTTCGGATACGGGCGCACGTTCACCGCTTCAGGCGAGATGAAGGTCGCGACGCTGAATGTCGGCTATGCCGACGGCTATCCGTGGCGCCTTTCCAATAAAGCCTCTGTCCTCATCCGCGGAAAGCGGGCGGCGGTGGTTGGCAGGGTGAGCATGGATCAGGTTCTGATCGACGTCACTCAGGTTCCGAGCGTCGGGATTGGTGAAAGAGTGGTGCTCTTGGGGCGCGACGGCGAAGATCGGATTACGGCCGAGAACCTGGCGGAATGGGCTGGCACCATCCCATACGAGATTCTCTGCGGCATCAGCAAACGGGTTCCGCGGATGTACGTGGGAGAGTGCGAGACGTCGTGAACGCGCTAGACGGTTTCCCGAAAAAGATGCAAAATTATAAAAGTGAACGAGCCGCGCCCGCGGCTGGAGGGAGGAGCGTACGGCGCTTGCGGTGTCTATGAATGTCAAGGGTTTTGAAAAAGCTACTGAATCAATCGAGGCGCTGGAGCGAAACATCTCGTCGGTCATCTTCGGGAAACAAAAAGCCGTGCGGCTGGCGCTTTCGGCGTTGCTGGCGAAGGGTCATCTTCTCATCGAGGATGTGCCCGGAATCGGGAAAACCACGCTTGCCCGCGCCATTGCGAAGTCCATCGACTGCGCATTCCAGCGCATTCAATTTACAAGCGATCTTCTGCCTTCCGACATTATCGGCGTCACCATCTATAATCAGCACACGCATCAATTCGAATTCAAGTCGGGACCGATATTCTCGAACGTGATCCTCGCGGACGAAATCAACCGCACGACGCCCAAAACGCAGAGCTGCCTGCTCGAGGCGATGAACGACCTGCAGGTGTCGGTCGACGGGATCACCTATCACCTGCCCGAGCCGTTCCTGGTGCTGGCCACGCAGAACCCGATCGAGTTTCACGGCACCTATCCGCTTCCCGAGTCCCAGCTCGACCGCTTCATGCTGAAGATCCGGATGGGATATCCGCCGGGCGAAGATGAGCGCAAAATGGTGACCGGCCAGAAAATCACCGCGCCGATCGATGAGCTTCAGCCCGTGATCCATGCGAAGGACGTGTGCGTGATGCAGAACATGGCGACCGAAGTCGCGGTCGAGAGCCGGCTTGTCGATTACCTGATGGAAATCGTTGACGCAACGCGTCATTCTCCCGCAATTGAATTCGGCGTCAGCCCCCGCGGCGCGATGAGCTTTTATCGGGCCGCGCAGGCGCATGCCTTTGTTTCCGGGCGCGATTATTGCATCCCGGATGACATAAAGGAACTGGCGATTCCCTGTCTTTCCCATCGCATCATTCCCGCGACGCGCCTTGAGGTCGATGGGCCGCGCACTGAAATCGCCGAACGCGCCGTCCTCGAAGTAATCAACCGCATCCCGGTTCCGCTCTGAAGTGAGGGAACTGACGATGATGCACCCAGCGAAACAGAATAAAGCCCGCGTCTTCAGTACGATGTCGGGTGAGACCATCGTTTTCCTCGTATTATTCTTCTCGATCGCGCTCGCCGGATTCAACAGCGGAAACAACCTGCTTTATTTGGTATCGGGTGTCATGCTCGCCGGCATCCTCGTTTCGGCGGCGGCCGGTTATCTCAACCTTGCTCGCGTATCGGTCTCCCGCCGTCTTCCCCCTTATGTCTTCTCGGATCAGGCGTGCAGGATGATCCTCGAGGTCACGAACCGGAAAAAGCGGTTTCATTCTTACGGTGTCAAAATTGTCGACGGTTCCGCCCAGGAACGGGCGGTCTTTGTTCCCTTCGTGAGAAAGAATGAGAAATATACCACCGAAATCAAGCTTCAGTTCGGCCGCAGGGGCCTCTACCGTTTCGACTCGATCATCATCAGCTCGCGCTTCCCGTGGGGATTGTTCGATCTAAAACGAAAAAAGAGCGGACAGCAGGATCTCATCGTATATCCCGCCATCTATGAGATTCGCCGCATAATCAGCGGCTCGAGCCGCATCCGCGACGAATTCCCTCAATTCACGAAAGGTCCCGGCAGCGGCCTGTATGGCGTGCGCGAATATCGCCACGGCGAGGACATCTCGAATATCTCGTGGAAGCTGTCGGCGAAAATGGATAAGCTGATTGTGCGCGAAACCGAGGCCGAGGAAAGACGAAGGGTCTGCATCGTTTTCGATAACGTCCTTGACGATTTCTCCGAGGCTGGATTGGAAAGCTTCGAGCGGACTGTAAGCGCGGCCGCCTCGGTTATCTGGTATCTCTGCCGCAACGGGTACGTCGTGAAACTGGTGACGCGCGACAGGATCATTCCGTACGGCGGCGGCAGTGAACAGATGCACAAGATGCTGATCGTGCTGGCGCTCATCGAACCCGTTAGTCCGGAAGATACCGGATATACGCCGGACAAGAGGCTCCTCGAGGGCGGGACCGGAGTCCTCGTGAGGAACTCGCGCGCGAAGCAGGCTCCGCGGCCGGCGGATAAGGATTTTGCGGTGATCATTTCTGAGGCAGCGGGGGGGATTTCCCGATGAATATCCGACTGCACCTGAAAATCTGCGCATACCTGCTCGCGCTGATCGGATTGTGGTCGGTGACATACACCGATTATTTCTCCATCGTCTGGCCGTCGGCGTCTACTCTCCTTGTGCTCGCAGGATGGTTTTATGAAGGCCCGCGAAGACACCAGACCGCCTATCGCCGCATGTGGATGGTCATCGGTCTTCTCATGCTGCTGTCATTCCCGGTGAATATGGTCTACACGCGCTCGCTGCTGTTGCCGGCGGTGCATCTCTCGATTTTCGCGCAGGCGTATTCGCTGCTGAACGTGAAAAACGAAAGGGCCTACCGCCGGATCCTCACGATCAGTTTCGCGCAAATTCTCGCATCCACCAATCTCACTACCGACCTGCGGTTCGGCGTCCTGATCAGCGCCTATTGCCTCGCCGCAACATATTTCGTTCTCCTGATGTTTATTCTGACCGGAATACAGAAGGGAGGGGCATCCGACGGGCGCGCGCCGGGTAAAGAGGCGATTCCGCAGGGGCTGTTCCTGTTTTCGGTTGTGCTGGCGGCCGCACTGATCCCTTTGACGCTTACGTTCTTCTACAGCATGCCGCGGCTGCGCTACGCCTTGATCGCGCGGAACAACCCGATCGATTCGCTCAACCAGATGCGGGTCGCTCGCCAGCGAACCGGCTTCACCAAGATCGTCGAGCTCGGAACCTACGGGCGCGTGCAGGAAGACCAGACGCTCGCGCTGCGGGTCGAAGTTCCCGCTGCGCAGGGGCGCCCGCTCGAGACGCGCATGAGATGGCGAGGCGGCGCGTTGAATATCTATGACGGCGTCGCCTGGAGCTCGAGCCGCGACCATTTCCGCTATTTCAACGGCAGGAAGTGGAACGTCACCAATAAGAACATGGGCTCGATCTTCCCGCGGATGAATAGCCAATTCATCGCAGACGATGATTATGCCCTGGATCGGATTGAACAATTGGATGCGTCGCCCGAGCTGCTCAAGCAGGTTTTCTATCTGGAAATCCCGTTCTCAGAGAGCCTGTTCGCAGCCGGTGACATCAAGGTGATCCAGGGACCCTTCAGGTACGGCGTCGCCCGTGACTTCAATTCCTCGTTTTACATCAATAACAGGCAGGCGCTTCCCGACCTTATCAGCTACACCGTCTATTCCTCGGCGGATCAGCCGACAGCCGAACAGCTCGGAAACGTCTCCTGGGAAGACCTCCAGACATTCACCCAGTCGGGGAGATACGGCAACTACATCCGCAGATCATTCCTGCAACTGCCGCCAAGTTTAAACCCTCAGGTCAGACAGTTGGCCGAAGATGTCACCAGGAATTACAGCAAGCCATATGATAAAATCGTCGCTCTCCGGAGATTTCTCGAAACCAATTACACCTACAGCCTCGATCTGCAAAAACCGCTCAACGACGATCCCCTTTATGATTTTCTTTTTATCAGCAAGAGCGGACACTGCGAATATTTCGCGACTGCGATGACTATCATGTGCCGCGCTGTCGGCATTCCCGCGCGTCTGGCACGCGGATTTCAGCAAGGGGCATGGAATGAGGCCGGCAGCTTTTATGAAGTGCGCCAGAAGGACAGCCACGCATGGGTCGAAGTGCTCTTCCCGCAATATGGCTGGGCGGAATTCGATCCGTCACCGCGCGCAGTCGCCGACGATTACTTTGAAAGCCGCCGCTCGGTGATGGCGAAAATGATGTCGAAACAACTGCTGAGGATGCGGATTTTCTGGCGGCAGAACGTCATCGGGTACAATGAGGCAAGGCGGATGCGCCTCCTCGGCGAGGCCGCCGAGTTCACTCGAAACCTGCCTCGGCTATTGGCTCAACTGATCGGTCACGGTGGGAAGGCGGTTCGAAACCTCAGCGGAATGACGCTCTTTTCCCTCATTCTTGTGCTGGCAATGTCGCTGGTGCTCTTCCGCATTCTCAGGAAGTTCGGACACAAGATCCCGCCGCGCCTTCGCTTCCTGACGTCGTTGAGCCGGAACGGCAATGGCGCCGCCTTCTACGGCAAAATGCTGAAACTGCTCGAGAAAAGAAAAATCGTGAAACCGCTGCACCTGACGCCGTTCGAATTCCTCGAGCTGCCGGCCTTGCGCGAGCACCCGAGGCATTCGGATATCGAAACGCTCACTTCGTTGTACTACCGTACCCGCTATGGAGGCCGCGCGCTCGTCGATGAGGAAATCGCCGCTGTTCACGACATCCTCGCCGGTTTGAGACACGCCAATGGACACACCTCCACCGCACCGCGCAACGGCGGATCGTGACCTATCAGACTCGCTGCTCGATAACCTCCTTGGCTACTTTCAGCGCTTCAATGGCGGCAGGAAATCCGCCGTAGATAGCCATCTGCACGATCACTTCGCCGATCTCCTCCTTTGTAGCCCCCGCCTGGAGCGCATAGATGATATGCCCCCGCAGTTGTTCGGGCCTGTACAGCACGCTCAGCGCCGCAATCGCGCACAATTGGCGCGTTTTCCAGGGGATGACGCTGCGCGAATAGAGCTTGCCCAGGATAAACCCGCCGATATCCGCGGCAAGTTCCGGATCAAAATACGTCATCAACTCCTGCAGGTTGGCCACCCGCTGCTCGGTCATTCGCTCGGTCGCCGTCTTTCGCACCACATCATCGAGGTTCTCTTGCATGAGTGCTCCTCTTTTGTAAAATAGAGTTTCGTGAAGAGGGGAATTACTTTGGCCAGAACTGTGCGAATGAATTCGCACCTACCGGTTGAACGTGTTTCCCTCCGGTAGGGCCGAATGAATTCGGCCCAGGCGATGGGGACTGTCCCAAGAATTACGGGCCGCGTCTTTTAGGCCGTAGATTCGGGGCTGTCCCCATCGCAAGAACCAGCCCCTCATCGTCGTACAATCTTACTGTCCGCGCCTGCACATCATACCGCCGGCCCGAAATCTTTTCCCAACAGCAGGCGCGAGATAATGAGCTTCTGTATCTGCGGGGTGCCGTCGCCGATCTGCCAGCCGATGACGTCGCGCAGGCGCTGCTCGATCGGGAACTCGTCGGTGTACCCGTAATGTCCATGCAGCAGCAGGCATTCATGGATAACTTCGACGCACGTTTTCGGCGCCCACCACTTCGCCATTGCACCTTCGAGCGCGCACGCCAGCCCATTTTGCCGCTTCCAGAGAATCTTGTAACACAGAAGACGGGCCATTTCGAGCAGCGTTGCCGCCTCGGCTATCGGGAAGGCAACTCCCTGAAATCTGCCGATGGGAAGGCCGAACGCCTGCTTCTCCTTGACGTACCGGATGGTTTCATCGAGCGTTTGCGCGGCCGCCCCGAGACACATCAACCCGATGAATGCGCGGTTGATGTCGAGGTACTTCATGATCATCTTGAATGCGTTCCCCTCGGACCCAACCATCGCGGCGGCCGGAACGCGAGCGTCCGTCATGAACAGTTGCCCGCGCGGCACCGCTTTACAGCCCATATCGTTATACTCAGAGAAAGTGAGACCCTCGGTCTCGCGCGGCACCAGAAACGCGCTGATGCCGCGATAACCCGTCGATTCAGACCCGGTGCGCGCGAAAACGTAGAAAACATCGGCGTTCACGAAGCTGACGGAGTTTTTTTCGCCGTTCAACACGTATTCGTCCCCGTCGCGTCGCGCGCTCGAGCGCATCGATGCCAGGTCCGAGCCGGCATTGGGCTCGGTCAGACACAGCCCGATCACCTTCTCGCCCGCCATCAGTCCGGGAAACCAGCGCTCCTTCAGCTCTTCGGAAGCCTCGGCAAGAAAGAAGTTCAGGATGAACGGGCTCAGACTCGGCAGAACACAGTTGAAGTCGCCGCGTCCGATCTCCTCGGCGACGATTCCGGCCGCAATCAGATCGGGATGTTCCGCGGCCTTCCGCCAGTTGTTGCCATACGGATTCACGAGCGCAAGCGTTTTCCTGATTTGCTCGTGCGGGTATTGCCTGGTCTTATCCCAGCAGCCGTAATGCGGCAGCAACTCGTTGAGCGAAAACTGCCTCAGCATCTTCCTCAGTAATTCCTGCTCTTCCGTGAATGAGAAATCCAGCATGACGTTCTCCCGCGGGGAAAACCCCCCGTTTGCCGTTATTCCATCAGTCGTTGCAGGATCGACGTGTCCCAGTAGCCGCGGTAATAGCATATCTTGCCGGCGCGCGCCCGGAAGAAGGCGGCGCCTGAAAATTCGAGCGGTTTCCCGCCAAAGTCGACGCCGCTCCTGACCTTCCACTCGACTGCGGCGTGCTCGCCTTCGGAAATGAGGTTGGTGAACTCCCACGCGACCTGGAGCGCGCGGTTCTCGCCCGCAAGCTGTTGGAGGTAGTTCCTCAGCGCCTCTTTTCCCTCGAACGGCGGAAAGCGCGGATCGGTGTAGACGACGTCTTGAGAAAAGAGGTCGAGTGTCTCCGGCTCGTCCGCCGCAAAATTATTGTATGCGTCCCGGAGCTTTTCGGCCAAAGCGGCTGCGGTCGGTTCCATGGAGGGCCCCCCTTGTTATGCGGTTTTCATGAGGAAAAGTGTGTATCATCTAATCCGAAATGAGAGGCGCCTGTCAAGCCGGCGCGCTCCCAGCGATTCCGCAAACCGGGTGGGGAATTCCCACATAAGTTCTTGAGTTGCCTTAAGTAATCCCACCAGCAGATTTCTTGAGCAAAGTCGCGATC